>JADJOE010000002.1:0-300000 GCA_016713905.1 Candidatus Vicinibacter proximus | reverse complement strand
ATCTTCATCACAATATTGGAAAAGGATTTGATTGTTTTTTTGTAAATCGCTTAAAGTCTTTTCATCTGCGTAATATCTTCCTTCCGCATGAGCTATTGGAATTTTATAAGCCCGGTGGAGATCTAGGTCGTAGGTCAGAGGACTATCCTTGGTTGCGGCCTTCAAGTAAACATTCTTACATATAAAATGCTGGTTTTCGTTAAGCAGCAATTGTCCCGGCAAAAGTCCGGCTTCACAGAGTATTTGAAACCCATTGCAAATGCCAATAACCATCCCCCCATTTCGTGCAAAGCGAATAACATCTTCCATGATAGGGCTAAATCTTGCAATTGCTCCACATCTGAGATAATCACCAAAAGAAAATCCCCCGGGTATAAAAATGCAATCTCCGGGATTGAACCCTTCTAGTTTGGTTTCTTTATGCCAAATGTGAACAACTTTATATCCAAAAACTTGCCCAAGGACGTACAACATGTCATCATCACAATTGGAACCCGGGAAAGTGATTACACCAAATTTCATAATTACCAGTTTTGAAGTTGCAAAAATAAGGCTGAAAAGACAAAGATCAGATGAAGGGTTTCTAAAATTAAAGGATTTTTAATTTTGGTCACCAATAATCCTATAAGAAAACAAATTGGCGTAATCAGTATGATAAGATGACTGACGCTGCTGACATCCAAAAACAACATTGAAAAAAACGAAATTAACAAGGCCCAAAAAATCAGATCGTAATATTTCTGAATAATAATGGAGCGTCTAATTTGAAAAAAATTATATTGTACCAAAACGGTGCATAGCATTAGAATCATCATTCCAAAGTGCACAAAACCTTTGGATCCTATTTGAAATGAAAATATGTAAGGTCTGAAAAAACCGTTTGCTTCAGATGGAAAAAATACATGTTCCGTTCTAATAAAATATAAACAGGTAAACAATAAAAAGTAAACGTTAAAAAATCCTGCAATAATTTGAAGAACTTCCCTGAGAGAAAGGCCTCTTAAAAGGATAATGGCTACAATACCTAAAAAAATAAAGATGTAATAAGGCATGTAAAAAAGACTGGCAAGTCCAATAAAAAGGCCGAAATTAAATAATTGAAGAGGAACAGTTTTCTTTACATAGATGTCCAGAATGTTCCCAAGAGCAAGAATAAAAAATAAGTTTGCTAAGAGTACGGGACTAAAATTTATGGTATCCTGATGGAAACTGCAAAACAAAATAAAAATAACTCCTGGGAACAGCTGAGCATCCTGGTTCATCCTGAATTTATTTACGATTCGGTTGATCAAAATAGCCTGAAATGCTATTAATATGGAGGATGAAAAAAAAGTAAAGGAAAGGTCTTGAATATAATCTCTAAAAATCAGATTAAAAAACCAGGATTTTGATTCAATGATCAAGGGAAATGGTCTAAACCATGCGCCCAAGTGTAAAATAAAAGCATACGGAATAATCAGGAGCACATTGAAAAGCATATTTTTCCTGAAAAGCTGCAGCACTAGGTAATATTTTTGTGCAAGATAGGCTATTCTGCTCAAACCGGGGTTCATGACCCCGTCCAAATGATGAGAAGAATTGTTTATTCATCATTTGATTACCCTATCTTTGGGCCAAGATCATGAAAGCTAGTCTCGAGGAAATTAAGTTGCCAATAAAAGAGGAACTCAAGCAATTTGGAACCCATTTTAAGGCCGCCATTGCAAGTAAAGTTCCATTGCTGGATAAGATCAGTTACTACATTGTAAAAACCAAGGGCAAGCAATTCAGACCGCTTATCAGTTTGCTATCTGCAAAAGTATTTGGTCCGATCAATGCGCAATCTTTTGCAGCGGCAACCATGGTAGAACTATTGCATACGGCAACTTTAGTGCATGATGATGTTGTCGACGATTCCGAACAGAGAAGAGGTTTTTTTTCGATCAATGCGCTTTGGAAAAATAAAATCGCCGTGCTTGTAGGGGATTATCTTTTGTCCAGAGGTTTATTGGTAGCATTGGAAAGAGATCAGTTTTCTATGTTGAAAATATTGTCTCAGGCAGTTACAGACATGAGCGAGGGTGAATTGTTGCAATTGGAAAAAGCCCGAAGGCTGGATATCAATGAAGATATTTATTACCGCATCATTCGACAGAAGACTGCCTCATTGATTGCCGCTTCGGTCAGCTGTGGGGTATTGAGTACCAGTGAAGATCCTGAAATGCTAAAGCTGATGCATCAGTTTGGATCCGATTTAGGCATGGCTTTCCAGATAAAGGACGATCTCATGGATTTGTCGGAAGAAAGTGTAGGAAAACCCAGGATCAATGACATCAAGGAAAAAAAAATGACACTTCCTCTGATTATCGCTTTGAAAAACGCACCTTCACAAAAATCCAGGCAATTAATCAATCAGATTCGTGCAAACTCTGAAGACCCAAAGGTAATTCAAGCTGCGATACGTTTTATTCTTGACCATAATGGTGTAATTGAAGCATCTAAAAGCATGATGGATTTTCGTGACAAGGCACTGGGTTCTCTGAAGACATTACCGGATAATGAAGCACGTGCGTCTCTTGAAAAAGTATGCTATTTTGTAACGGAGAGAAATAATTAACAAGATTTAATACCGCCATATAGCGAAAAGAGTCATTCCTCTTTTTATCCCCAATGCTTTTTTAAATATTTGTTTATACAACCCAGTCGACTTTTGTTCATTAATGATTTAAGATCAGAATATTCTTCAGGTCAAAACACTTAAAAGATATCTGCGAAAAAAGCCCCTAAAGTTGACATATTTAATTTTACAATGTATCTTCGCAACGATTTTAAAAATTTATATATATTAAAGCTGAATATTTCTCTAGGGGTAAAGTATTACTAAGTGCAGAATACTTGGTTTTACATGGCGCAACTTGCCTGGCTCTCCCTACGAAATTAGGGCAAAGGATGAAGGTTCAGGAACTATCCGGTTCTGAAGTGCTCTGGAATTCATACGATAACAATGGAAAAAAATGGTTTGAAGCAGAGATAGACCTGATGGGTCTTGATGTAGTCAAATCCACGGACGAAGTTGCCGCCAAATACTTGAGGAAGATCTTTAAAGCTTGCTGCAATAACAATTCTGAATTTCTTTCCCACTGGAAAAAATATAAAGTGGATCATTATCTCGACTTTCCACTAAACTGGGGTCTGGGATCCTCTTCTACACTCATCAACAACATGGCTTCCTGGGCAGATGTAAACCCTTATCATCTTTATTTTGACATAGAGAATGGTTCCGGTTATGATGTCGCTTGTGCCAATTCTGAAGGTCCAATTCTCTATACTCTTGGAGACGGCAGCATAGATCTGGAAGAAGTCGACTTTCATCCGGGATTTGCAGGTCAACTTTATTTTCTGCCTTTGCAAACAAAAGTAAATTCTCGGGAAGCTGTCAAAGCAGCTCGCACCAAGAATCCGGATAAAGGTTTAATTAAGAAAGCCAGCGACATGACGGAGAAGTTGTTAGACCTAAAATCGCTTACCGGTTTTGAAAATTGGGTCAATGAACATGAAAAAATGGTGTCAGATTACCTAGGAGAAACAAAAGTCAAAGATCGGTTGTTCCCTGACTATTGGGGTGCTGTAAAAAGTCTTGGTGCCTGGGGTGGCGACATGGTTCTAGTCTCCAGTGATAAGAATCAAAAGGAAACCGAAGATTATTTTGCAAGCAAAGGATATTCAAAGCTCATCCCATTTAAAGATTTGGTGCCCTAGGAGTTACTTTTACTTTATTATTTAATCTAATGCTAACCTAAATATGCAATGGCATGAAGCTGAATATATTGGTCAGAAAATAGAATCTGCAACCACCCGTAGGTTTTGGTTTAAGATAAAATCAGAACAAGCATTGCCTTATGCTGCCGGACAGTTTTTTACTTTTGATTTACCAATGGGTCAGAAACGTGCAGAGCGTTGGAGGAGTTATTCCGTTGCAAATGCTTGGGATGGAAGTAACATGATTGAATTGTGCATTTCTTATAAAAAGGGCGGGTTGGCAAGCAGATATTTTTTTGAAGATATCAATAAAGGGGATGTGTTGAAATTTAAAGGTCCGGATGGAGGTTTTATTCTTCCCTCTAATGTCGGAAGTACCTTGAACATGATCTGTACCGGAGCAGGAATTGTACCTTTTCGTTCCATGATCCAGGAGGTAGAGAAAAATGGGATGAAGCATGAAGGCATCCATCTGATATTTGGAGTCAGAAAAGAAAAAGATATTTTATACTATGAGGAAATAGTAGACTGGGCAAAGTATCTGAAAAATTTTAAGGCCAGTATTTGTTTGTCGCGGGAAACAAAATTGCCACCAAATGCAGAAAACCTGACTTTTCATAAAGGATATGTGCATCCTGTTTATTTGAATGAAAAGTATCGCGCACTTAAGGAAAACATATTTATGATTTGTGGCTGGACAGAAATTATTGATGAAACCGTGTTGCATCTTATAAATGAATTAAAGGTTGATCGCGGACAAATAAAATATGAACTTTTTGGCTAAGCAACTTTCATTTAAATCGATATATGATCTCCCGATTAAAAAAAATTGAACACTTAGGCATTGCTGTAAAAAATATTGCAGAATCAAATGACTTATATGCCAATTTGCTAGGGGTTAATCCTTATAAGGAGGAAGAGGTGGAATCAGAAAAAGTGTTGACCTCTTTTTTTAAAATAGGAGAAAGCAAAATAGAATTATTGCAAGGACTAGACGACAATTCTCCGATCACAAAGTTTATTGAAAAAAGGGGTGAAGGCATTCATCATGTTGCTTTTGAAGTAGACGATATTTATGCAGAAATGGCCAGATTAAAAGCGGAAGGATTTATTTTGTTAAATGATCAACCTAAAAGGGGAGCAGACAATAAACTCATTTGTTTTGTTCATCCTAAATCTAGCCATGGTGTGCTGGTAGAATTGTGTCAGGAAATCAAGGAAGAAAATGACGTCCTATGAGATATTTCTGGCTATAATAGGTGGTTTTATCGCCGGTTGCATAAACACCCTTGCCGGTAATGGATCTGTTCTCACTTTAGGCTTCTTAACTGAAATCATGGGAATGCCTGGTAATTTGGCCAACGGAACAAACAGAATCGGGATATTTATACAAGGCCTGGCCAGTCTAGAAGCTTTCCAAAGAAATAAAAAAATTCCATTAAAAGAAACCTGGCACTACTTGGTAATTGGCATTATTGGGGCCATTATCGGGGCTCTTGTGGCGATCCGTATAAGTCCGGATGGATTCAAAGAAGTCTACAAATATCTGGTGCTATCCTTGTTGATCCTGATGATCATTCAATCAAAAAAATGGACAAGCAAAGTAATGTTTGCATCTGGTCTAAAACCATGGATTTACATACCTGTTTTTCTTGCATTGGGATTTTATGGTGGCTTTATTCAAATGGGCATGGGGATTTTTTTTCTTGCTGTAATGGTATACGTTGCAAAGCTGCCGATCATTGAAGCCAATGCCGTAAAAGTACTTATGGTCACTTCATACACCATAATTGTAATTGGAATTTTTCATGTTATGGGTTATGTAGATTGGAAAATAGGGGGAACCATTGCTTTGGGTCAGGGGGCAGGCGGTTGGATAACCGCGCACACGGTCAGTAAAATTCCTAATGCAGACAAGGTGGCTTATTATTTTTTAATCGCCATCATGATATTTACCTTACTGCATTTATTTGGTGTATTTGGTATGCTTGGAATCCATCTCTAATTTGACTAAAGTTTCTTTTTCGCCACACAATAAACAGCGGTGGTGTAAAAATCACACAACCATGGGATTTTGAATATTGATGGCAACATTCGTGGAGCTAAATTAAATTTAATCTCATAGTTTGGATTGATCAAATAATGATTCTCTCGGGCAATTTCAAAACCGGATGTTCTTAAATATCGAAAGAATTCATGAATACTGATTCCTGTTTCTTTTACCTCTTTCAACCCATCAATAAGAGCCTTACTTTCTCCAAAAGATTTCAAAACAGAGGCATATAAAAACTGTGGTAGTAAATGAAAGTATGGAAGCTTGGATAGAAGCTTGTGTTGGCATACCTGCTGATGTCCGCCAAAAGGCATTCTCCAAGGAGGAAAACCAAAAAATATTACACCATCATCCTTTAAAAAGGATTTAATGAAATGCATAAATTTTTGCTGATCCGGAATGTGTTCAATTACGTCTCTTAGAAAAATAACATCGAAGGAAGGAAGATCTTCCGGCTTGATTTTGTAAATATCTTGTGCAATTAAATTTAAATTATGATGCATGGGATGATGTGCAAAAATTTCCCTGGCAATTTGAATTTGATGATCCAAAATATCAATGCCATAAACTTTGCACCCCATTTTTAAAAATGGCTCCAAATTTCCTCCTTCTCCACAACCCACTTCAAGGATAAAAGAGCTGGCATCAAATTTTCTGATTTCCTGTATGTAAGGGATGACATACTTTTCTGTCGTGGCAGATTGTTCGTTGAAATAGAGTTTCCGGTCTTTATGTCTTTCCTGCATGAACTTGCTAAGTTTTTTGTTGAAGTGTTGGAATGATGCAAATATAGAGGGCTTTTACTAATTCATCTAGATACTTAAGGGAAGTAAGCTACGCTAAAGGGAAACAAATTACTGTATAAAGCTTGAGACATGAAAAAAAAAGGGGACGATAATTCGTCCCCTTATATTTTACAATATTGGTTGAAGATTACTTCGCCATCATTGTTTGTTTGAATGCATCATAAGCTTTCATTGCAGCTTCTTTTGCACTCATAGTGCTTGAATTCCAACCATCAACCATGCTTGCAGCAGAAGCAGCAGATGTTTTTAATTCATTGATTTTTGCCATTACATCTCCTTCCAATTTACCTTCTTTAAGACCTGTGCTTAAAGCATCAACTTCAGCAGTCATTGTAGCCCATTTTTCAGAAAATCCTGCGATTTCTGTACTTAAATTTCCTAAACCTTGAACTTGAGCCATGAAGGTGTTTTTGATGCTGTCCAGTACGGTTACTGTAGCAGGTTTAAGCTTAAGTGCAGGATCAATCATCATACTGTCCTGAAGTGCAGTAAGAGAAGAAGCAACAGCGCTTACTTGAGTACCAGCATCCGTTACAGCAGTACCTGCTTTAGACCACTCAGCAGTAAGTGCCTCAATTGGTGCTCTGAATTGGTCTACATTTTTACATGCTACTACCACAAGAAAAGAAACGAATAGAATTGATAATTTTTTCATTTTGTATTTTTTAATATTTGTGCAAAAATAGACAAAGTGATTTTAAGGCTTGTTAAAGGAGATTAACATTTAGTCAACGCATCGTTAATATTCAGAGAGTGCTTGCAGGTACTTTTGAATAAATTTGCTTTTTTCCTTTCTTTTATATTGCATGATGAATCTAGGGTGGGGAAGTGGATAAATTTGACTGAACCACTTATGCTGCTCATTAAGGGTGACCAAAAATTTATAGTTTTTACCTTCTCCAAGACAATAGATTTTTTCTTTGTCTAATGGCAGTTTTATAAGTCGGTTCATTTGGTGAACTATATATTCCGTCAATCTATTGGTAAATTCTTGATCATCATAATAATTAAAATTCTTTCCCATTTTAGTAAACCCCAGTGGGCTGACAGAAGAAATAAAAAACTGTTGATAAAAAATATCCGCACCTCCAAAAGATTGCATCATCTCATACATGAATTGAGCAGACAATTCTTTACTATTAATTGTGTTTGGAATGTTGCAATCTGTGTTTAAATGAATGCCATCAGTAAATGGTATACCGGTTGTTCCTGAACCATGCCTTCCGGGATTGATACCGAGAATTAATTTTCTTTTTTTATTATCTGAATAGAATGTTGAATAAAACTGTCGAATTAATGGATCTGCCGAAGATCCTACAGATGTTTCGATGAGATTTATACCGTCTGGAAGTACTGGCAACTTTTCATAAACTCCGGATAAAAATTCCAGTACCTGATCTTGAAAATCATGTGCACGATCCGGAATCAATACAGGAAGTTTAAAGTTGGCTTTTAATCAGGTTAACAAATTCCGGCACTGTCTGGCTTCCTTGATCTCCCGAACCTTGTTTTCTAACCGCAATGGTTTGATCATTGTGCTCTTTTTCACCAACAATCAACATAAAAGGAATTTTCTTTACTTCATTATCCCTGATTTTCTTACCAATCGATTCTACCCGGTCATCGATAAATCCGCGTAGTCCCTGATCTTGCAACAAACTATGGACAGATTCAGCATATTCCTGATACTTATCACTGACGGTAAGTATGCCATATTGTTCAGGAGCCAGCCAAAGTGGAAATTTACCGGCACAATGTTCGGTCAAAACCCCTATGAATCGCTCCATCGAACCAAAGGGAGCCCTATGTATCATTACGGGACGATGTTTGGAATTGTCTGCGCCAATGTATTCCAACTGGAAGCGTTCAGGAAGATTGTAATCCACCTGAATAGTGCCTAATTGCCAGCTACGACCCAAAGCATCCTTTACCATGAAGTCCAGTTTTGGACCATAAAAGGCGGCTTCCCCTAATTCTGTAGTGGTTGGAAGGCCAACCTCCTTGGTCGCATCAATAATAGCCTGTTCTGCTTTACTCCAATTTTCGTCTGAACCCAGGTATTTTTCTTTGTTTTCCGGATCCCTAAGGCTTATCTGAGCAGTAAAATGCTCAAATCCAAGCTTTTTGATGACATACATGGTGAGATCCAAAACATTTAAAAATTCTGCCTTTACCTGATCATCCGTACAAAAAATATGTGCATCGTCCTGGGTGAAACAACGCACCCTGGTTAATCCATGCAACTCCCCACTCTGTTCATATCGATAAACGGTACCAAACTCTGCGATCCTGATGGGTAATTCTTTGTAGGACCTTGGCTTATGCCCAAAAACTTCACAATGGTGCGGGCAGTTCATGGGTTTTAAGAGAAACTCTTCACCTTCCCTGGGAGTAAGTATCGGCTGAAAAGAATCTTTCCCGTATTTCTCCCAGTGACCGCTTGTAATGTAAAGATTCTTATGGCCAATGTGCGGAGTAATTACTGGCGTATAGCCTCTCTTGATTTGTTCAGCCTTAAGGAAATCCTCGAGTCTTTGCCTGAGCGCTGTTCCTTTAGGTAACCATATTGGCAGACCGGCTCCGACACGATCGGAAAACATAAACAACTCCAATTCCTGTCCAAGTTTGCGGTGGTCTCTTTTCTTGGCCTCCTCCAGCAAAATGAGGTATTCATCCAATTCTTTTTGCTTTGGAAAAGTGATGCCGTAAATTCTAGTCATCTGGGGCCTGGTCTCATCCCCACGCCAATAAGCGCCTGCCACATTGGTTAATTTGGCAGCTTTAATAAATCCCGTATTTGGTATGTGCGGACCGCGGCATAAATCTGTAAAGTTCCCCTGTGTATAAAAAGTGATCTGTCCATCTTGAAGGCCCTCCAAAAGCTCCAGTTTATAAGGGTCTTTCTTTTCCGTAAAATAAGCAATGGCGTCTGATTTACCGATCTCTTTTCGGATATAATCCGATTTTTGCTGTGCAAGAGAAATCATTTTGGATTCAATCTGAGCAAGATCATGACCCGACAATTGTTTTCCCTGAGTATCTATATCATAATAGAATCCATTTTCAATCGCTGGTCCAATACCAAACAACGTACCCGGATAAAGCGCCTCAATTGCTTCTGCCATGAGATGCGCGGAAGAATGCCAATAGGTGGATTTTCCTTCTTTATCATTCCAGGTGAGCAATTGCAAAGTGCAGTCCGTTGAAATCGGTCTTGTAGCGTCAATAACCTCTCCATTTACTTTGGCAGATAAAACGTTGCGGGCAAGACCTTCACTAATGGATAGTGCCACCTGAAGAGCACTAACTCCCTGAGGATATTCCTGTACTCTGCCATCCGGAAATGTAATATTAATATTCATCAAAATAAATTTTGGGCTGCAAAGTTAGCATTTTGTTGGGCAATAGAGATTAATTGACAGAAATGTAATCGGGTTTGTTTATCGTTTTTCCATCTAAATTCTTCATCTAGTTTGGTGAAATGGAATCGAGTTGATCCTTAGATTCATTTAGAAATTAGCCCTGATCGAAGCCCGTCCTGTTTGGATAGGCGTAGACTCGGCAGATTTTCTAACGAAGTAACTAAATTGCGCTGTGATGACATCTGAAAACTTAATATCCAGATAATATTCCATGCTTAAATTGTTTCCATCTTTAAATCCATCCAGCATGATGTATTCTACTGCAGTACCTGAATTACCTCTATAATCGATAATGATCCATTTGACTTCAGAACGCAAGGAGATTTTTTTTCGAATGGTACTTTGACCACCAATTTGAAATTGTTTAATACCGGCTTTTTCAAAACTGGTCTCCAGCTCTTTGTAATTTCGGTATAAAAAGGATCCGTTTATTCTGTGGTTTTGATGGATTCGATACACCAGATTA
Organism: Candidatus Vicinibacter proximus; assembly: GCA_016713905.1. Classification (NCBI taxonomy): domain Bacteria; kingdom Pseudomonadati; phylum Bacteroidota; class Saprospiria; order Saprospirales; family Saprospiraceae; genus Candidatus Vicinibacter; species Candidatus Vicinibacter proximus. The sequence continues at coordinate 289,515 of JADJOE010000002.1, read as the reverse complement.
CCTTCAAATTTGGAAGACTCAATCAGATAGTTTTGTAACGCATATGATTCGGTAAATTTCTTTTCGTTTCTAAAGTTGTAGGTAAATATCCAATCCATTTTTGAAAATGTAGTCAGTCGTGATTTTGATTGAAATTCAAGAATGGTTCTTTCGTCCACACCTGAAGTAAGCAGTTGACGATTACTGCTGCTAAGTATGGAGTGTTGAATTTCATATCGTGGATTTGCTCTGTTGACATACAAATGTTGTTGGGAAAATTTCTGAAAAGCTAATGACTTTTCTCCCAATTGATTTAAAACAAAGGGATTAATTTGTTGATACCATTCAGTTTCTGGGCTTAGTTTCGAATTAAATCTAAGGATAGACTCAAAGTATAATTTGCGCAAAAAATTCTTTGGATGAAGCGAAGGCAGCAAGCGGTTAAAATCCACCTGAACAACCTGATTCAACAAAGATTGGAATGTCTGAATGTACTCAGAATTAAACAATTGAATTCGGACAAATCTAGCGGTGTCCACTTCAGGTGCAAATACGTATTCCTGAATTTGGCGAATACCATCTCCATTGAAATCCATAAAAATGTAATCACCATCCCCAGGTCTGCGCTCTTCAAAAATAAACTCTACTCTTGGCTCAGCCCCGGATTGAATGGAATAGACATTCTTGATGCGAATTGAGTTTTTTTGAAGCGATAGAGAATGATCCATTTGACCAAGAAAATAATATTGTCCAAGCGAATCATTCAAAGTTGGATTTGAATAACTGATGTTTCTAACACTCAGTTGTCCATCCCATTGTCCTGTTTTAGATTTTGGAATGCTCGAACTAAAAGTGAGTTCATCAGAAATACTGAATTTTTGAAAGTTTTTTCCTTCTGAAATTTGGTCCGTTCTACGACGAAAATCCAGTTTCTGAATCCAGGCTGAACTGCTCTCATATTTAAAATTTGCTCCGTAAACATTAAAGTAAAAACTCGAGAGAAAAAGACTGTCTTGTTGGGTTGATCTCCTTGAATTTACTTCCTGCTCAAAATAAGTTTGTACACTAATTTTTTTTCCAAATTGCCTGGAGAATTTAAAACCGGGACGGTTATAGTTAGTTTTTTCCAATTCAGCTTTTGTTTGTAGGAAATCCAGTTTTAATTGAAATGACTGCAGGCCATCATTCCATTGAATACCCACTTCCTGTTTGCTTCCTTTAAAGCCTATGGAACGATCGAAAGCCTTGTATTCTGCAAAGGAATTCAAATGCTTTCCAAAAATCATGTTCGCGCGTCCGGTATAGATTTGATCTCTGGAACCGGTTTGAGATTGAATGTTCCAATCTCTGCTGAATTCCTGATTTCGGTAGGGATTTAAAGCAACAAACCTGTAATCGTTAAACTCATGATTACCCATCATTTGAATGCCAAACCACTTTTTGGAATATTTCTGGCTACGAAGATCAATTCGTGAGGCGAAACCAATATTGTCACCATCATCTTTGGATGAAATCCTGTTTTTGTCCAATAGTGAAATTCCCGTCTCCAAATTAAAACCGGCTTTATCCTTTTCTAATGAGTTATAGTGGACACCTGTCATCAGCATGCTGTGACTTCGTGGAGCGATAAGCGGAATTGCAGGGGTATAAGAACCCAATAAAACACCAGTTAATGGATGGTATCCTACCCATTCATATACTCTGCCATTTGCATTAGAACGTTTAAGTTGATAAGTGCCTTTCCCGGGTCCTATTTCAGCAAAAGAGGCCTGCAAGGAATTGCTGTCCGGCATGTCATTATATTCCAGTATACTGAACAAACGAAGCTGACCCTGGATCAGAACACTGGTATCTTTTAAGGAATAATATATTCTGTTTGGATTAAATTGATTTCCACTTTTACTTATGCTTGACCTTACAGCCAATTCACTTTGATCACCACTGGCAAATAAAATTACCCGATCTGTAGAATCCTGGTCGGAAGATACGGCGGGTCTTTTACTGTCTTTCTCCTGGTAAAAATTTAGGTAAGTAAACCATTTTCCCTTAGATGCCTGAGCATTGTAGGTGTTTATGGTCCGTAGATAATACTGATCAGCATATTCGAATTCTACAAAGACCCTCATTTGGTCCGTTACCAGGCGCTTTGGTGTAAAACGAATTTCCGCAAGATTGTAATCCATTACATAATCCGCATCCTCCCCTCTGGTCAGCTGAATTCCATCAATAAATACTTTTTCTGTTCCAGCCAATAGAATGATAAAGCTTTCTCCATCACGGCCCTTAAGTCTGTATGGTCCTTGATTGCCGTTAACAATGAGGATATTTTGCCGGTTGAATTTACCTCTTGAAATTCCAAGGGATAATTTATGATTTAACTTCCATTTGCCTAGATTATGATAGTAATCGATTAATCCACCCTGAGATTTTTTGTAATAATTTTGGAAATAACCGATCGGCCTGGTCAGTTCAAAATCTCCGGCAGTGAGACTGTTTTTCCCTTTGCTCAATTTTAGAAACAACCGGTCGAATTCCTGTATTTGCCGGGTATTTCCATCGGGCTGGATGGGAATCTGATTGTCCGAGATGGCACCTGTCAAGGTAATTCCATCTCCAAGATCGCCACTCAGCTGAAGGTTAAGTGCAGAATTCAAAATTAAGGATTGGTTGCTACCTAAACTCAATCCACGGGTATAGTTACCTGAATATTCGATGCCTTTGGAATCCCACCAGTCTGTATTTTTCTTTGGACGGTAACCTTCCAGGGCATAATCCGGAATAGCAGCATTTTGGTGGAGGGAAGAGTCCAGAATAAATTTATATTTGTTGAATACAATTGGAAAGACACGCAGGCTAAGCCATAGAGAGTCGTATTGCTTAATCAGTTCAGGGCCAAAGTATATGGTAGACCCTGAAATTTTTAACTTTTCATAGCCAAAACTTACTGAACGATCTTTGGAATAACAGAAGGATTCGGGAAAGTAAAAGTTAAGACTGTCCGAAAGCCTTAAACTATCTTTAGTGGCTAGGTAATAATCTTGCCGCAAGGTCTCCTGGGCATAACAAACCCTACTGATACAGACAAATATGCCGATCAATGTAAACCGTTGGAAAACAGAACCCCAATAAAATTCCCGCAATCTATGCAAGTCAAGATAATATTACAAAAATAATTAATATGTTGAACATTATGCAATATGGCGATGTTTAATTATTTTTGTAACTGATATTGCAATACATGCTTATGAAAAGAATTCTACTCCTCTCTTTATTGATCATCCAAATAGCTTCTGATATCAACGCGCAAGCAAAGCGTTATATTTTTATGGAGCACTTTACAAATACATATTGTGGCATCTGTGGTGCTAGAAATCCTAGTTTTTATAGCCTTCTCACAAAGTATGAAGGAAATTATCACCACATGACGGTGCATCCTTCATTTCCATACACAGCTTGTACTTTATACCAGGCCAACAAAACAGAGAATTCGCTAAGAGCAAATTATTATGCAATAAACAGCACACCCACACTGGTTATTCATGGTACTTCCAAAAAATCTCTATCATCCGTTAATGCTGCTGTATTGGACGCTGAGTTAAACAAGACCTCCCCCGTGCAAGTGGTGGTGAAAGAAACCGGTTCCAGCTTAAGGAACATCAGTGTAGAAATAAAGACTGTTGGAAATAAGCCATCAGGGACATTTAGGGTATACGCAGCGGCAGTAGAGCGAAAAATAAACTTAGCTTCTCCAAATGGAGAAAAAGTACACCATAATGTATTTCGAAAATTTATCAGCCAGGCTGATGGCGACCCTATTTCCCTTTCCGACAATGGTGGAAGTCAAAATTTAAGTTATTCATTAACCATTGACCCTTCTTGGGTTGAGAATGAAGTCTATGTATTGGTTTGGGTTCAGGACATCAATACCAAGGAGGTGTTAAATTCCGGGAACAAGTTTGACATTACCAGCTCAACCACCAATCCTTCAGGCGGACCAGACTTTCATGTTCTGGCCAATCCGGTAAAGTCTAATTTGATTCTTCAATTAGAGAAGCCGGTTAAAGGAGAGTACTATGTGCTTAATCTCATGGGTCAACTTATTGAAAAAGGTAGTCTTAATCCATACAATACCAATTTGGAATTGGGTGTGGATCATTATAAAAAAGGCATTTACCTGGTCAGAATCCAATCCGGCGGACTCAAAACAACCAAGCGTTGGATTAAAGATTAAAAATCAATCCTTGATAAATAAAATCCCGGTCAAATGACTGGGATTTTTCTTTTTTACAATTGTCATTTTGTCAGTTTTTAACTGACTGGCACAGGCTTTGACAATACAAAACCAAATTTAAAAGACTATGCAAAGCGGTAAGATATCTGTACAAACGGAAAACATTTTTCCAATTATCAAAAAATTCCTTTACTCTGAACAAGAGATATTTTTACGTGAATTAATTTCCAATGCTATTGACGCAACCAGTAAATTAAAAGCGCTCTCCAATAGGGGAGAAATGAAAGGAGAGCTTGGAAATCTGAATATTGAAATCATTCCGGACAAGGATAGTAAAACACTGACCATTCGTGATCGTGGCATTGGTATGGACGAGGAAGAAGTAAATAAATACCTTAACCAAGTCGCCTTTTCTTCTGCTCAGGAATTTTTAGACAAATACAAAGATGAGTTAAATATTATCGGACACTTTGGTCTTGGATTCTATTCTGCTTTTATGGTGGCCGAGAAAGTAGAAGTGATCACGAAATCTTACAAAACAGATTCTGTGCCGGTAAGATGGACTTGTAATGGTGAGACCGAGTATACCATTCAGACGGATGAAAAAGCTGATCGTGGGACGGATATAGTACTTCATCTAAGTGCGGATGCACAGGAATATCTCGAGGAATTCAAATTGCAAACCTTATTGGATAAATTCTGCAAATTTTTACCTGTTCCAATCCAACTGGGTACAAAAAAAGAAACCATTAAAGAAGGAGAAGAAGAGAAGGAAATAGAAGTTCCGAACATCATCAACAACACCAATCCACTTTGGAAAAAATCTCCGAATGACATTACAGAAGAAGAATACAAAGCCTTCTATCAGGAGTTGTATCCATTTTCCACAGAGCCTTTATTTTGGATTCATTTAAACATTGATTATCCTTTTAATCTTACCGGAATACTTTATTTTCCAAAAATCAAAAATCAATTTGAGATTCAAAAAAACAAAATCCACCTGTATTCCAATCAGGTTTTTGTGACGGATGATGTAAAAGAAATAGTACCTGAATTTTTGATGTTATTGCATGGGGTAATTGATTCACCGGATATCCCGCTCAATGTTTCCAGATCCTATTTACAGTCTGATGCCAATGTCCGTAAAATAACAGGTTACATAACCAAGAAAGTAGCAGAAAAACTACAGGATCTGTTTAAAAAAGATCGTGCTGATTTTGAAAAGAAATGGGATGACATTGGGACCTTTATCAAATACGGATTAATTTCAGATGAAAAATTTGCTGAAAAGGCAATGGCTTTTTCACTATTCAAAAATGTGGATAAGGTTTATGAAACCATAGAAGAATATAAGGAAAGAGTTAAGGACGTACAGACAGATAAAAACAAACGATTGAATGTTTTGTATACTCATGATCCGTTATTGCATCACGGTATTATACAACAATGTAAAAATAGAGGATACGATGTCTTATTGATGGATCAGGTTATCGACAATCATTTTATTCAGCATTTGGAATACAAGGCAGAGATGAGTTTCAAACGTATCGATTCAGACACGGTTGATAGACTCATAGATCTTGATGAAAAACCAGAGTCTGTATTAAATGAAGATCAGCAAAAATCTGTAACAGAATTATTCAAACAATTGTCTGTTAATTCAGCTTCAAGTACTGAAGTAAAAGCACTTTCTCCCAATGACCCACCTATTCAGATTGTTCGTCCTGAATTCTTGAGACGAATGTCTGAGATGCAACATATGATGCATATTGCTCGTGGTGAGCAGGATGACATGTTTAAAGATTCCCATACCGTAATCATCAATTCAAATCATCCTGTCATTGCTCAAAAACTGGTCACTATTACGGAGGATTCTTCCAGACAGGCACTTGCTACCTATTTATTGGAACTGGCTCTCCTGGAACAGCAAATGCTCAAAGGAGCAGCCCTGACTGATTTTGTAAAAAGAAGTATGGAGAAAATCTAAACAGATTATGTTAAATCGAGGTGTTCATCTTTTCCCAAGGCTTTGTAGCGACCTTTGGAAAAGGCAGAGCCATTAAACTCTAATTTTCCGGCCAGTTCATTTTTTAATTCTTCCGGAAGTAAAAGAAAATCGGCACATCGCTGACTGCAACATTGATGATACTTTTCCGAGCAGGTTGGGCATTGGATAAAGAGTATGTGGCATTGATCGTTAAGACAATTTGTGTGACTGTCACAGATTGCTCCGCATTGGTGACATTTACTGATCACCTGTTCGGATATTCTTTCCCCTAACCTTTCATCGAAAACAAAGTTCTTGCCGATGAATTTATTTTTAAGTCCTTTTTCTTTAACCTGTCGGGCATACTCAATGATACCTCCATTCAGTTGGTAAACATCTTTGAATCCCCTGTACTTCATATATGCGGAAGCTTTTTCACAACGGATCCCTCCTGTACAATACATGATCACAGGATGGTCTTTTTTTTCTGCCAATAAATCTGCAACAATGGGCAAAGATTCTCTAAAAGTCACTACATCCGGGGTAATTGCGTTTTCAAATTTGCCGACCTCACTTTCATAGTGATTTCGCATATCTACCACTATCACATCTTCTTTATCGGTTAATTTATTAAATTCTTCTGCATCCAAATGTATTCCAGAATCTGTCACATCAAAACGAGTATCATCTAAACCATCGGCAACGATTTTAGGACGAACTTTTATTTTAAGCTTGAAAAAACTTTTTCCATCATCATCGATTGCATAATTCAAGCGGATGTCTTTCAGAAAAGTGATTTCTGATATTTCAGATTTAAATTGATCCAGAAATTCATTGGGTACAGAAATCTGTGCGTTGATACCTTCATGCGCAATATAGATTCTTCCCAGTACATTTAATTTATCAAAAATCAAATACAAGTGATCTCTGAATAGTTCTGGATTCGCAATTTTTACGTAGTTATAAAAAGAAATTGTAGTTCTCTGGACACTACTTTCCTTCATTTTTTTTATCAGGATTTCTCTATTGACCTTGTTATGTAGTTGGATGGCCATTTAATCATCAGATTTTCAAAAACAATCGGGAAAGTCCGCTTTCTTTTACTTTAAATACACAAATTCCTTTAGGTAGATCTGATATGGAAACAAGACTGATTTTCTGGGTGATTATTTTTTCGATTAACAGGTGGCCAAGCAAGTCATAAACCTGAATGGTGCGATATTCGTCATCCATGAACTCTAATTTAATCAAATCTGATGCCGGGTTAGGGCTTATAGTAAAACCGGTTAGCATTCTTTGCTCTTCTTCGATTTTTAAAAGAAGTGCCATTTTGACAGCAGCATCTGCCTGAATTTTACCATAGCCATATACATGATTTGGGCGAGCAGAATTAACCAATCCTTCGCAATCAATGATTGCATCATCCGGACGTGCACTTAACTCAATGATGGTTTCAATTTTTTCAACTTGTCCTGCCAGAGCCGGATGCGCACTTATGATCAATGCAACCAATCCGGCCACGTGAGGTCCGGCCATACTTGTGCCAAACCACCCTTGTAATTCTCCGGACAGGGTTCTGGAAATAACATAAGAGCCTGGGGCAACAACATTTGGCTTTATTCTGCCACTGCTGTCGATTCGGACCGGTCCTGCGCTGCTAAAACCACTGATGGTATCATTTGATGCAAAAGAACCTACCGTAAAACTGTTTTCGAACATAGCAGGAGGATTGCTGATTGTACCACAACCTACACCATCATTTCCGGCAGAAACCACTACCACAATTCCGGCCTTTTTCAGATTGTTGATGACTTCCTCCATGTACACATAATTGGAAGCATTACAGCCTTCTGACTGACTGCAATACCAACTGTTGTTAATTGCATGAGGAGCAAGTTCTGGTTTAGGATTTTTTCCATCCAGATCCGTAGGCGCAAGAAAAAATTGAAAACATTCAATGTAAGTGGATGGCGCTCCATTACCTCGTTCCATATTTCTGCATCCTATCCATTTAGCTTTAGGGGCAACCCCATACAAATTGTCCGTAGTACTTCCTACCATGGTGCCGGCAGTATGAGTGCCATGGCCATTGTCATCACAAGGTTCTTTAAGACTTAGTCCACAAGGGTTGAGGCTGTCCGCGCTCAAAACGCTGATGGTGTGAATGCCATCATGCCAATTGTAGTTATGGTCCACGGAAGTTCCATTCCATCCTCTATATTTCTCTTTTATGCCTTCCAGATCCCATTTGTATCCGGTGTCTTCTCCAGCGAGTGTTACGCCTTGTCCCTCAAATCCCATTTGCCAAACCTTATCTGCCCCAATCCTGGTCAACCCCCAAGTGATTTCCGGAGCCCTTTGCTGCATTTTATTAAAACTCAGGTCCTGTCCTAAATTATTGGAAAAAGGCTCATCAAAAAATATGGCTTTGACGTTTGGATTTGAGGCAATCTCTTGTAAAAGGCTTTGATTAATTTTAACTCTAATGGCATTGACTATCCAAAAAGATTGGTGTTCAAGACCTAATTTATTAAAATGGTCACAAAGAGATTTTTGGCTTTTGGCCGCAAGGGTTGACAGTTGTTGAAACACATAGGTGGATTTTTCTTCCTTTGACCAATTTTCCCTGTAAAGCGGAAAGTCAGCCTTTTCCTTTAAAAGTACAATCACATCAACTTCCGTCCGCTGTTTTAATTTATCGTAAATGGTAGGATGAACGTAAGCCGATTGTCCGTAAGAAACCATACTGAACAACACTGCAAAAACAAACATTTGAAAACGCATGGACCAAAATTTTTGCAAAGTTAAGAAAGTCAGAGGCTATTTGTAAAATTAGAAAGGCCCGAAAATATTTTCGGGCCTTTCTAAAGGGTGTTCTCATGTTGTGATTTATGCTACTTTTTTGTATTGAATCCAATAGAGAGTCCGAATCTTGGACTATCTTTTCTAAGAACTACATAGGCATTTACTGGGAAGTTAACGTGACCACTTCTAAAGGATTTTCCAAAACCAATGGCTAATCCGCCTTCAATCTTGGTAATACCGCTTTGTGTAAGGGATTCTCTGGAGTTACTAAGTTCCTCCATAGTTAAAGGCCTTTTAGGTTTTTTGACGGAGGTCCATCCTTCATCAAGGTAAACTCCCTCCGTTCTTCTTGTTGTATTGAATGTAGGTCCAATGGTAAATTCCAAACCTGTTTTATTTGACCGGATTCCATGAAGGAAGGTAAAACTGGGTATGAAGGAGCCATATTCAACACCGGAGACCAAAGGAAGAAATTCAAATAGCCCCTGAATATTACCTTGGTTCAAGTAAGAAATCTCAAACTGATAGCCAAAATGGGAGAGGATCGGTGAACTTCCCCAGCCACCTTCTTTTTCAGGTCTGCGGAAATCTTTTGCGTCCGGACCTGCAATGAATCCAAATCCAAATCGGGGACCACTCAAATTAAGCCGGGTGATCTTTGGATTGTTTAAAGTGCTTTCGAGACTTTGGATTGAAGTTAGTGTTTTCAGATTTGCCTCATCCACTTCCAGTCCATGCATTTTTCTTAGCGTAATCTCAATCATCAACGGAATACGATCTGGAAAGGCCATAAATTCCTGGCTATATGTTTTCTCCATATTTCCTCCGGGGACATTCAGCAAACGAAATGAGATATATATTTTTTCACCAAATTGTTCAATGCTGCCTCCGATCACTTTTTCTACACCAAGGGCTTTTCCAATTTGGGTCATGCATTGTTTGCTCATACAATTGGTAAGATCAATGTTATTTTCTTTCGCTGAAAACTCTACATCTTTTTGGTTAAGTACATCATAGATGTTTAATTTTTTCAATTCATACATACAGATATTGACTAATTGATTGGAGTCATTTGGAAAACCTTTAATTTCTATTCCGGCAATAAGTATTCCCGGCATAACTTCAGCAGATCTTAGAGAGGAAATTAAACCTGATGCAAACAACAAAAGGATAGTGAAATTTAATTTTGATTTCATGGATCATAATTTTTATGTGATTAATGAATCAAAATTAGATTGGACACCCAGGTTTATATTATCCATGTCTGATAAAAACATATTTATAATTCTATAATATGTATAAATTATTATTAGATTAATGGAATTCCGGAAAATGCATATTTAAGGCACTGTTCAAAGATGAAAACGATCTTTCCTGATTTTCCGAGTCAGAACTTAAATGATACGATCTCAGTTAACGGATCAGCGTAAGATCTCCGGAAACCGTTTTATGAAGGGTTTGATATCGATCATCATAACCTGTGTAGGAAAAAACATAAACATAAACTCCAGGTACCATAACCTGACCATTTGCTGTGCCGTCCCAGCCTGTGTTTGGATCTTCAGATTGGAAAAGTAACTCTCCCCATCTACTGAAGATTTGAAGTTTGTAACTATTTAAATAAGTAGTTTTTGGTAAAAAGAAATCATTTATTCCATCACCATTTGGTGAAAAAATATTCGGAAAGAAATATTCTGCGGGACAACGCTCTTCCAGGAGGATCGAATCTGTTCCAATACAATAATATTCGTTCGTGACCTGGATGCTGTACAGACCTGCCTTGTCTGCAATAAATTCCGGATTCATTGATCCATCCTGCCAAACCAATCCGGAAGAATAAGATGTTTTCAAAATGACACTTTCCCTTTCTGGGCAGAAATACAGATCTTTTCCTAAATCGGGCTTTGGATTTTCATGAACTATAACAGACAGGTTTTTAGGAAAGCTTGCGCAGCCATAATAATCACTCATTACGGTATAAGTTCCTGACTGCAGAACATCTGTAATGGTCAATCTTGGATCTTGTAGGTCTGAGTTAAACCCATTGGGGCCTGTCCATAGATAGCTGCTCTCATCCCGGTCAACAGCATGAAGAGTAATTTCCGAACCAATACAAACTGTTGTATCCGGATAAGCTGTTAAGCCTTGTCTAAGCGTTACGAGTATCTTTTTATCCAGAGTATCGAATGTATTTCTGCATAAATCATGGACAAATAACTGAACCGTATAATTTCCCAATGCCTTGAAACGATGTTTAAATTCGTGAAGATTTGAACGTGTTCCATCCCCTAAATCCCAGGAGACTGTAAATCTGGAAGGAGGAAGTCCGGACTTCATCAAAAGACTGTCGTTGAGACAGGAACCATCAGGAATGGGAATTTGATTAATTTTAAAAAAATTAGCCCCACCTCCATAGGCATAGGATTCAGCTTGACCATAACCATAGGCTACCGCAATGAGACCACATCCTTGTGAAATAAGTGTGTGTGGTCCATCTTTTACCTCTAATTGAACGAAAGCAAACTGATTGGAGTCGCCCACTGTAGTTAGATTAGCTCCCCATTGGTTCAATGTTTTCCCATCAACCGTCAGTTTTGAGCTGTCTCGAGATTGTATGATGATGTTTATAAAGTTGTTGATGATATTTTCATAAGGTGAATTAAATAAGGTCACGGTATCTCTGTATTGTTCAATGCTGTTGAGCAAAACCATAGAAGGGTCACCGAGTCCATTCAATCCATTGCAATTGCCACCTACTAGAAACTGAGCCAACATTACCGGATGATTGCTCTTAATGTAAGCGGATTTTTGGCTTAACCTGAATTCACGCCATTGTCCTTTATTCAACGTTATGGTTTGTTGCGAGGATGGATTATAAGTGTGAATCACCACTTCTGTAAAGTCCTCTGCTGCCAAAACTCTAAACAAATCATAGTTGACAAATTTTGAAGGAACGGCGATAAATTCTTTACCCCAGGTTTCAATGGGATACATTTGCTCCAAAGTATTATCCCTATTTCCGCATCCTGTAGGAATTTGAGTCCATCTGTTGCCACTAAACACGGCGAAATTTTTATTTCCCCTTAAATAAGTCCCGCTTAAGTCATCCGTTACTTTAGCAGCTTGTACTTGATACGTTTCTCCTTTATCAAGCGTTATCTGCTGTGTACTGAATTTTTTTTGACCACCACGGGTATCGGCTGAAAACTCCAAATCTATCATGGTTTGGTCCTGGGTGGCAACAAGGACAAATTCTGAGGGATAATGGTCATCATTGTTTTCATATCCTGAGTAGGTCATGGCATAATATTCACTACCCAAAGAGCTTATGGGCAATACGAGCGCTGCATCGGAGCGAAATTCATGAAACTGGTGTATATAAACCGAACTCGGCAATTGTGTTATGACGTTTACCCCTTTGCTGGCTTTAATTTCAGATCCAAAGTTTTCTGCTTCGGGAGGGATAGATATGGTGATGATGGTATTCGCTGGTAAATTAAAGTTGACTGACCATCCAATGGCATCCATACTTATTGTTCCAGAAGTATTATGTTTTGAACTAATCATGCACAACCTGGCATTTCCCCTGTCTCTGTGTTCCAGAAAGCTGAACCAAAATTCCGTTCCTTCATTGGACTGAGCAATTAAAAGGGGATTAATTATGGCTAAGAATATAAAAACCAGCAGGCTTTGTATCAAGATCATTCGAGACCTGGTGGCAGTTTTTATGCATTTCATAAGCAGAGATGTAAGCATAACGGAACAGTTGAGGCGCAATTGTTCTCTAACCATTTAGTTTATATATGTAATATAGAGTCTGGATAAGATTTTTAAACCGAGATAGACATGCAATGCAAATTAATATAAATTAGTAAGGTTTCATAATTTGTTGTAATTCAAGAATTTACAATATGATTTAAATTAATTCTCGATAAATATTAAAAAAAATTAAATTTTTTAAAAAATTGGCAAGGTTTCTGCAATAGAATAATTGTCGGAGAAATCCGGTAAGTATCCAAGAAATTAGATACAACAATTTCTGAGGTCGGTTCGCTGGGGGGTATGAACCGATCTCTTTTTTTTTGTCCATTTTGAAGAATAGAAAATTAGAATTCTTCTAATAGCAGTAAACCCATAAAGGTAATTTGCATCCAAACAAAAATGCTTTAAAGATTTATATCACAGGCAATCCCTAGGTCCTGTTTCCAATATGTTGAAAAAAACTAGTTATGGGCACCTCCCCAAGATTGTAAATTAGGACAATTAGATTTTAGGTCCGGATCCACTTCAGCATATATTTTTGGAATCTTTTGGTCCAACCATTTCTTAAAGTGTTCATTCTTTTTCAATTCTTTTGCAGCAGTTTGGATTTTAGCATAATCGGCTTCCAGGCTTGCTTTGTGGGGATTGGTCCGGGATTGTAATTTAAAGATCCTGAAATACTTTTTTCCTTCCTGGTCATTTGAGCCAACAGGTTTAGAAATCTCCCCAACTTTAAGTGCATCGATTGCAAAATAAACATCTGGTTCCAGATCAGCAACTTCGAAATAGTTATTTCCGGTTTTAGGATTAATCAATTGACCTCCGTTGTTGTAAGTTTCCGATTTTTTATCAGAAAATTGTCTAACCGCAAGTTCGAATGGCATGGAGTCCTTAAGGATTATAGTTCTTATGCTATCCAGAAATTTTTCAGATTTTTTGTAATCTTCCTCTGTGATTTCAGGTTTAATCAGGATGTGGCGAGTATTGATATTATTTCCTCTTCTTCCGAGCAATTGAATGATGTGGTATCCAAATTCAGATTCTACAATGCCTGAAACGGAATCTTTTTCAAGATTAAATGCGACGGCTTCATATTCAGGAACAAGATTTCCTCTTTTCATCCACCCAAGACTACCACCTGCTTTTGCGGAACCCTGATCATCGGAATAGGTTTGTGCAAGTTTTTCAAAACTTTCTCCGTTTTTGATCCTGATTAAAAGTTTATTTAGTTTTTCTTTTGCATTTTTGATGGCTTCACTATTTGGTTTTGGTTTGTGGAGGATTTCGGAAATCTCTACTTCAGAGCTGAAGTAAGGAAGGCTGTCTTTAGGAATCCTGCGAAAGAACACATCGGTTTCCTGTGGAGTTACACTCACATTACCTATCACTTTATTTTGAAGTCTTTCAGTAAGCAATTGATTTTTCAGATCTTCTCGGAATCGATTTCGTACCTGTGCAATAGTTTGGCCGTAGTATTCTTCAAACTTTTTAGTATCGTTGTTCATGTATTGCAGAATCTGGTCAATTCTAGCATCCAACTGTTGTTCAACTTCTTCATCTCTCACCTCGATACTATCCAATTTAGCCTGATGAATCATAAATTTTTGAAGAAATAAATTCTCTAATATGGCACAATCATCGCTTTCGTTCAAAGCTGCTCCCTGCCTCTCCTTTACATAAGCTTTTTGATCCTGGAGATCGGAATAAAGAATAATTTCTCCACCTATTTTGGCAATGATACGATCTACATATAAATTGTTCTGTGCATTAAGCGTTATGCTAAAAATGTTCAGAAAGACGATAATCAGATATATTATAATTTTCATAATTGTTTGCTGTTGAGGTATCTGGGGCCTATGGATAACGCAGGAGATCAGATTAAATTATTTTACAAAATTCTGGATGGACTTATTTTTTAGTTCTCTTTCGTAAAGTTTTGATTTGGCTTGTTCTATGATTTTTTCTTTGCGATCATGCAGAATAGACTTGGTAGCCTGAATTTTAAAAAAAGATAAAGGTGGGGTTTCGTTGGGTTTTACCAATTCACGAATCTTTAAAAAATAATTGTATTTAAAATCTGCGAATTCTCTATTTAGTCCGCTTTGTAAAGTATTCAGATTGACAAACTTTGAGGGCATAATTTCTTTTATATCATTCCATTTATTCCATTTATCCATTTGAAGCAAACTTACTTCCGCGTTGTTTTGGCAATATTTTTGTAACTGCAATAACCTTGCACCGTCTGGTTTTTCCCAAAGTGGATTAAATATTTTCTGATCGAGATTTTGTTTCAAAATTTTCACAAACATCATTCTCAAAATCGGACTCTCTAATTTGTATTCAGCTTTTTTTTGATTGTAATAGTTGAGATACTCCTGATCTGAAATACTGCTGTCTATTTTTTGATTGAATAAATTCTCTTCAAAAGCATCAAGAATTAAAGAATTTCTATAATCTTCAACCAATTTATCAATTTCCTCGTTGCTTTTAAAATTCATCTTGGCTTCTTCCAGATAAACCTTATTTCTGATCCACTTTTCCACCAAAACAGATATGAACTGAACACTGTCTTCTGAAGATTGAAAGACAGGAAGCAAAGGTTCTATGTCAGTAAATTCAAGTTTTTCGTTTTTATATTTTGCCAGGAGATTATTAGTGGATCCTTCTGTGGATGATTCAGGATTATTGTTCTTACACCCAATTGACGAAAGCAAGCACAAGTACAAAAAAAGTACTCCTGCAAGATCAAAGGGTTTCAACATATGATTTACTTTTTAACTAGGCTATTTAAGACATCCTGATGGATATCCACTTTATATTTTTGCTTTAGCTCATCAATCCACAAGGCTTCAAGGTGATCCTGATAATCAGCAATGATAAAACCTCTTGCTTCATCAAGTGATTTATAGTCAATCGGCAGAATCTGTTCCACTTTTCTAAATACATATCCTTTTCCATTTTCATTTTTTGTCAACGGAGTGATGAATCCAGTATTAAACTGTAATCCTTCATAAGATTCTGTATTTTTCTTCTCGGTAGTATTTTTTTGGAAGGCAATAAAATCTTTTTTCTTATCAAATTTATCTATTCCTTTGGAAATACTTTTCTTCGCCATAAACTTATATATTTTATTGGCAAGCTTCATGTCGGATGTGTCGATGGAAACATAATATATTAAAGCTCTTTCATCCCACTTGTATCTGGCTTTATTTTTTTCATAGAACATTCTCAATCCGGTGGTATCCTCAGAGGCTCTGTCCCAAACCACATTTTTTGTGGCCTCAAACAATAGAATTCCTTCGCGGTATTCCCTCATCAATGCTTTGAATTCAGGATATTTATCTTCAAGTCTTGTCTCTTCATATTGAAGACATTTTTGCGCAACATAATCATTGAACATAGTCTGGATGGTCGCCCTTACTTTTTGATCTTCAGAACCCTGAATTCTTTGTCTGGTGTTTGATTTCACAAACTCGGCAAAATCCTGGCTTTTAAGTTTAATGTCTCCAAGGCTACCCAATTCTTCATTTTCTAGAAATTCAGGAGCCTTCCATTTATAAGTGAAAAAGTTTGTATCCATTTTGGCAGCAAAACGGTCCAGAGCAGCTGAATTTTCTTTAAACTTTGCTTCTATTTTAATTTTTTCAATCAGGCTACCTTGTGCTTCCTTGAAACGGCTGTCTCTAGTGATTTCAGATTGAATTTTTTTCTTGGCTCTTTCGTATGGAAGTTCTTCTTCCTTTCGAAGCCTTTTGATGATATGCCATCCGATGCTGGTCTCAACGGGCTTAGCGATGTCGCCATCTTTTTCCAAAGAGAAAGCTGCATCTTCAAAATTGGACTCATACTGATTGATTCCAAAGAAACCAACATTTCCTCCAATCATGGCAGTGGTTTTATCTTCACTTACCAATCTAGCCTGATCTTCGAAACTTGCTCCTCCTTTAATCAATTTATAAATGCTGTCTACTTTTGCCTGCGCCAAAATATCAGGTTTTCCTTTAACACCTTTTCTAAATAGAATATGTGCAGCCTCAATTTTTCGCCTGGCAGGTCTGATGTCATTTACTTTTAAAATATGGTAACCAAGTCTGGTTCTAAGCGGATAAGAAATTTCTCCTTTTTTAAGATGGTAAATGGTATTTTCGAATTGATAGAATCCGTCCGGCAGCATGGCCGTAAACCAACCGAGGAAACCTGATTTTTGAGCAGTGCTGATGTCGTTGGAATATTTTTTAGCCGCAGCATCAAAATCGTTATTTTTTTGAATAGCACGATAAGCTTCCATGGCCAAATTATACGATTTTAAAGTGTCTTCCGGTAAAGCATTAGGGCTAAGGCTAAAGAGTATGTGACTTACAGAAATATCTCTGGTTTGGCGTTCGAAAACTTCTTTAGCCAACTTATCTGTAACCTCTTTATCATTTAAATAATTGGTAGTCAGCTGTTGTCTGTAACCTTCCAATTCTTTTATCAGTGCAGGAATGGTATCCAGTTTCATGTCGCGCGCTGCCTGAACTTTTAATTTAAACCTGGTGTATAGATTCAGGTATTCATCTAGAGATGCTTTCGTAAAGTTGGCATCTTTGCCATTGTTTTTATTATAAATATATTCAAATTCTGATACTTTAACTGGATTGCCATTCACAGTAAATAATACAGGATCACTGGTTTGAGCATCAATAAATTGAGTGAGTAAAATGAAAAAGGCATTTAAAACAATAGTTTTCAGTTTCATAATAAATAAATTATAACGGGCAAAAATAGTCAATTATACAGGTTTTGGTGCTAATATTTGGTTAATGTTCTGAGGCTTAAGCCACTACAGGAATTGCTCTTTTGTGTTTTGTAAAATTGAAAATGTTGGGGCTTAAAAAAGGAAAGCCTCCAAACCGATTACAGGTGTGGAGGCTTATTTTTTAGTTAGATAGCTACTAGTTAAGTTTATCTGAAAGACCTTTTCCGGCTTTAAAGCGAACCACTTTTTTCTTAGGTATTTTAATGGTTTTACCGGTAGCAGGGTTACGTCCTTCTCTAGCTTTTCTCAAAGAAACAGAGAAAGTACCGAATCCTACTAGAGTAACTCTATCTCCTTTCTTAAGACTTTTTTCAATTGATTCCAAAACAGAATCAACAGCTGCAGCAGCTTG
Source organism: Candidatus Vicinibacter proximus (assembly GCA_016713905.1). NCBI lineage: Bacteria > Pseudomonadati > Bacteroidota > Saprospiria > Saprospirales > Saprospiraceae > Candidatus Vicinibacter > Candidatus Vicinibacter proximus. The sequence goes on along the minus strand of JADJOE010000002.1, from coordinate 271,601 downwards.
AACTTTAGTTACTTCAGCGGCCTTGGCTACATTGTTGATCAAATCACCTTTGTTCATTTTGATAAGTTTAAATTATAAAATAATGAGACAAAAATATATGTTTTTTTATAATATACAACATATTTAAAAATAATTTATGTTTCAAGAGTCCACATATATAAGCATTTTTTACGTTTAAGCTGGGAAAACAGTAGTAAAAACGTTAACTTTGCAGTTGATAATCAATAAATTGCCCATTTTATGGAGAGATTTAGCAAAATAGTCCGATTTATTTTTGTAGGTGCCTGTCTTTCGACCATATGTATGTTTTCCTGTAACAGGGGTACAGGTTGTCCGGCTGAAGACGCAAATGTGAAAGTGGATAAACATGGCAATCCAAAGCGTAAAGCCTCTTCAGGACTGTGGGACAGTAAAAAAAGAATGAATTCCAGTGGTTCCGTTAAGAAGTCAGATAAGCGAAAACCCAAAAAGAGAACTAATTGATCGGTGGCGGCCTGCCAAATTCAGGGTGGCAGACCTAGTTGATAACTTTCGATAATTCATTCTTGAGAAAATCAATTACTTTGACTTCGACTGCATCTACTTTATTCAAGTCTGCAAGATATACACTTGCGTAATCCAGGAGATGTACCAGATAGAGAGATCTTTCAATCAGGGAATGCCCTTTCGAATAAAGCTCAATGGTGGTGCCAGCATAATGAGAGACTACTTCTTTAGTCAATTCAATTCTTAGCTCATTTCTAGGGTGATCGTCATTGTTTCTAAGAAAAATTACAGCTAGTGTTGGATCTGCTTTTCTCCAGCCAACGAGTTCATTGTGATTCATCTCAGGGATGACATGATGCCAGCACAATCTCTTGGCATTTTCATTGATTTGTTGCCGGAATCTAATGGAAACTGGCTCGATACGATCAGAGGAGTAAATTACTGTATTTTTATTAAAGAGGGTATTTGCCAGATGTTTGGCCTTTTCCTGAATTTGCGGGGTGTCTTCCTTTAACATTTTGATGGATTGGTTTAGCTCCGCCTCAAAGTCATGCCCCCAAAGTCCCAGGTGTTTCAAAATATATAACTGTGCCACTGTGGAATAACCCAGGCAGGCCCTCGGAGATGCCCAATTGTCAGGCACCTGAATATAGTCCAAACCCTTTTCTTTTGCCATAGCAATCAATTTGCCACCTGAAGCAACACAAATTATTCGTGCTCCGGTGTGCAGGATCTGGTCTATTGCAGAAAGCGTTTCTTCCGTGTTTCCACTGTAAGAAGAGGCGATTACCAGGGACTCTTTATCAATGAATGCAGGAGCTTCATAGGACTTTCCCACCAAATAAGGAATTTTAGCCTCAGCCGCAATAAATGAGGCCACAAAATCAGCTCCTATTCCTGAACCGCCCATACCGGCGACAAAAACAAGTTTTGGCACAAAATCCAGTGGGGTTAGTTTCGCATTTGAACCAATCTTCATTGCTTCTTCTAACTGAGCGGGAAACCGTTTTACCATGTCAAACATAAGCGGGAAGGAATTAATTTTGAGCGGCTAAATTACAAATACTTGAGCAACAACCATGATTTAGGTAAAAAGGGTGAGAAAATTGCAGCCAGATATCTTCAGGGAGTCGGGTATGAGATATTGGAAAAAAACTGGCGATTCAGCAGGGCTGAAATTGATCTTATTGTTAAAGATGGTGAAGTTTTAGTATTCGTTGAAGTTAAGACCAGAACAAATGTTTATTATGGTCGTCCGGAGGAATTTATCAATGAACGCAAAAGACAATTGATCGAAGATGCCGCATCTCAGTATATGGTTAAATCAGGTCATGAATGGGAAATTCGGTATGATGTGATATCTGTACTTTTAAAAAAAGATGGGGTGGAAGAAATAGAACATTTTAAAGATGCTTGGTTTTAAAAAAAAATTAGCAAATTAGATAATTTGAAAATTCGAGAATAAGGGATAATTGAACGAGTTCAGCCTTTGGTGGATATGCCAGACTTATGGGCAATGTTACCTGACAAGGACTTGCAGGATACTGCATATGCGATGGACAAGAATTGGATAATATGCGAGGGTTAGCATTTATAATGAGATAAAATCTGTGAATAAATTCATTTCCAAAAAAGTGATAAGACTAAAGCCTTATTCTAACTGGTTAAATAAAAGTCGCAAATCGAAGGATTATTTCGGCACTTATGTATTATGCTTTTATATTTACGAAAAAATAAATCGGGTGTAATGAGTAATAAAATTATGGCAATTCTGGCAGGAATTATTGCAGGTAATGTAGGTGTCATGGCTCTTGAATGGCTCAGCATGACATTATTTCCTATTCCGGAGACTATCAATGTCCGCACGCCCGAAGGATTAAAGGAATATATGGAACAAGCTCCTGTAGGGTCCCTATTATTGGTGGTGGTTGCCTGGGTGGCAGGTGCATTTTTAAGTGCATTGGTTTGTACCATTTTAGCAAAAAGTGATCAACTTAGACTTGGGTTGATATTGGGTGCACTAATGCTTGTGTTTACCCTGATAAATTTAATAGGTTTTCCTCATCCATGGTGGATGTGGGTCATGGCAATCACCGGAATTATGCCTGCAGCTTATTTGGGTGTAAAAACTGGTATGAAGAAAACAATTGTCCCTTAGTTATGCTGGAGGATAAAAGGCTTCTTTAGATTCTTGAATAAAAAAAAAGAATCGAACAAGTCTAGACAAGAATTTCTAAAATAAATTGGTCCATGAAATTCTAGATTCAATAGTTCTAACTAAATCTTCGATTGAAATTCTTTCTTGTTTAAGCGTATCCCTATCTCTTAAAGTAACAGTGCCATCGGTAAGGCTGTCAAAGTCCACGGTGACACAGTAAGGGGTACCTATGGCATCTTGTCTTCTGTACCTTCTTCCTATGGCATCTTTGTCATCGTATTGGCACTGGAAAGAAGATTTAAGTTTGCCAAGTACTTGTTTGGATAATTCTACCAATTCGGGTTTATTTTTAACCAACGGCAATACTGCGCATTTTACCGGAGCAAGAGCCGGATGTAATTTTAAAACAATTCGTGCGGCATCTTGTCCATCCGCATCCGGAACCGTCTCCTCCTGATAAGCATGGGATAAAATGGCGAGGAACATGCGGTCACAGCCTATGGAAGTTTCCACAACGTATGGGACGTAGTTTTCATTTTCTTCCGGATCAAAATATTGTAATTTTTTGCCGGACAATTCCTGATGACTTTTCAAGTCAAAATCAGTTCTTGAATGTATGCCTTCCAATTCTTTAAATCCAAATGGAAAATCAAACTGAATATCCACTGCTGCATTTGCATAATGTGCCAGATTTTCATGATCGTGAAATCTTAACTTTTCAGCAGGCGTTCCTAATGCAAGATGCCACTTCATTCGTGTGGATTTCCAATGATTGTACCAGTTCATTTCTTCTCCCGGTTTTACAAAAAACTGCATCTCCATTTGCTCAAATTCACGCATCCTGAAAATAAATTGTCTGGCAACAATTTCATTTCTGAAGGCTTTGCCGATTTGGGCTATGCCGAAGGGAATTTTTTGGCGGGTGGTCTTTTGGACATTTAAAAAATTCACAAAAATACCCTGAGCTGTTTCGGGTCGCAAATACAATTTACCTTCTTCGCCGGCGATATTGCCAAGCTGGGTATTAAACATCAAATTAAATTGTCTAACATCCGTCCAGTTTCGTGAACCGGAATCAGGATCAGTTATTTCGAGTTCGTCAATGATGTTCTTGAGTTCGGCCATATCATTTTCCGTCATGGCCTTATTCAACCGATCATTGTAATCGCTGCTTTTTTTCAAGTATTCTGAAACACGGGGATTGGTTTCACGGTACAATTTTTCGTCAAAGCTTTCTCCAAACCGAGAGCGGGCTTTTTCAACTTCTTTTTCTGCCTTGGCGACTATTTTATCGATGGCATCTTCTATAAGCACGTCGGCACGGAATCTTTTCTTTGAATCTTTATTGTCTACCAATGGATCATTAAAAGCATCAACATGGCCGGAGGCCTTCCATGTTTTCGGATGCATAAAAATGGCTGCATCAAGGCCTACGATGTTTTCATTCATCTGGACCATACTTTTCCACCAGTAGGTTTTGATGTTGTTTTTGAGTTCAACACCATAGGGACCATAATCATAAACGGCGCTTAGTCCGTCATAGATTTCGGAAGAAGGATAAATAAAACCATATTCTTTGCAATGGCTTACCAGTTTTTTGAATACATCTTCCAATGAAATTGCCATGTTTTTTACATTTTGGAGGGCAAAGATCGAATTAAGCCGAATATAAACCTATGGAATGAAAGAAAATATTAAATAAAAAAGATCCACCCTTATTAGGATGGATCTTTAAAAATTAAAAGTTTAAACTTTTATAGAGTTAGGACAATATCAAGCAATTAATTGATAAATGGTCTTGTTTGATCTTTATCCTTGTGTATTAATCTGAATAAAAACAAACCCTTGATTTGCTGTTGCCATTCCAAATTAAAAAACTGTTTTGGCTCAGATTTAAAAATATTTTTAGAGGTTAATATATTTCCATTTAAGTCTAAAATTTGATATTGAATTTCACCTATCCAGGAGTTGTCAATGGTCAGATTTATGGAACGGTTATCATTGGACAAAGCGACGGACCACTGCATAGATTCTTTTATGTCCTTGGTTTGAATGATCGCACCAAATTCATAACAACCTTTATCGGGCATGTTATCTCTGATTCTTCCTTCAATATCCAATTTGAAAACATCCGGATGGCTGAGGCCTCTATTTACGCAAGGACTTGTAGCCTTTAGTTTGAAATCATCGTTTAATTCATCTACAAACAAAGGGTCTTTTTCCGTATCGTCATTTGTGCCATTTAAGTTAAAAGTTTTGTCAGAGGCCAGGTTCCCACCAAGACTTTTGAAAACAGGGTCACCGCCTTCGACTTCATAATTATTTCCATTTGGACTGTAGAAAATATTATTCAGAGCGTGGATGTTTAATTCCGATGCGCCATCAGTAAAAGGTGCTATTGCGGATCCTAATACTGCCTGATTAAGTGCAAAGGTATTGTTGATAAACTTTACGGTGGTATTATCACCGTCCGACACATTGATCGAAAAGGCTCCACCTGCACCAGTTCCTTCCAGGGCAAAATTATTAGAGAAGATACAATTGTTGATATATGAATCTGCATTCTGAAGATTAACTGCACCGGCTTGTTCCAGTCCACTGTTGTATATAAAACTAGAGTTGGTCAGGGTGAGCTGGGTCAAATCCAATGAATCTTCTACGATATACATTCCACCTCCCACAGTAGCGGAGTTGCCTTCGAATTTGCATAGGTCCACCAGGCATTTCATGCCTGCATTGATGCAAAAACCGCCTCCATTATCTGAAGCGTTGTTTGTAATAAAATCAGAACCAATGAGGCTGACTTCTGTCTCATCATTTTGTGCAAATACCCCTGCACCAAAACGAGCGGTATTTTCTGTAAAAGTGCAATTCTTAAAACTTGCTTTTACTTTAAAACCATTCGAAACAGCTCCGCCGGAAGTAGAGGCAGAATTCTTAAAAAAACTACAATCTTCATATTCCACCTTGAGGGCCAAAGGAGTTGCAGTGGATGAATTGTAATTGGTTATCGCTCCGCCAAAATTTGCACTGTTGTTGTCAAACTTGCATCCGATAAATTTAGTAGATACATTTTCTCCATTCACATGAACAGCACCACCTGAATTAGTAGCACGGTTATCCGAGAATTCACAATCGGAGATGGTTGCATTGCATGAATTCACAAATAGAGCCCCTCCTCTGATCCCGGAAGTCCCGGTGATGGTATTTCCAATAAATTTAAGATTGACCAAACTCGAAGTGGATTGTGACATGTAAATGCCAGCTCCTCCGGCATTCGTAGTGCCTGTCATCACATTGGATTCAAAGACAGAATTCTGGATGATGGTTCCGGAACTTGCGATATAAATTCCCGTGCCATAGCCAGCAGATTGATTTGCTTCAAAACGGCAATTGTCCACTAAGCCGCCGGGTGTTACAATATACATCCCGCCTCCAAAATCGGCGGTGTTGTCGGTCAACAAACAGTCTTTTAGGATAAAGTTAGCAACCCCACCTCTTGGATAAAATCCTCCACCGTAATACCCGTAATTATTACGAAACACACAATTGGTGATGGCCACTGCGCCAAAGCAAAGGAATCCTCCACCACGTCTGTCATCATTAACACCTGTACTTCCAGCAGTGGATCCTCCTGAGATCGTCAATCCGTCCAGGGAGGTGTTGATGACCGCCGAACCTGCATAAAATGTATGTTTGGCATTGTCGGTGCGATTTTTTTTGTTGTCTGCAGGATCATCGTCGCCATTTTTATCTCCACTGATGGTGGTGAGATTTTTTTTCACATCTCTTTGGCTTAAACTTGTTTCGGTGCCTGCAAAACCGCCGTAGAGACTAAGGTTGCTTTTTAAAGTAAAACCATTTGTGATGGGCACTGCTCCTGCAGGTCGGTAAGTTCCTTTAGCAATCCAAATTTCTGAACCTTCGGCTGTGACATCAATGGCCAACTGCAGATCTGTAAAAGCGTCTTTCCAACTGGTGCCGTCTTTGGCTCCTGAAGCGGAAACATTTACATAAACCACGGACTGAGCATTTAATCCGATGATGAAAGTGAATAATATGGACAATAAGGAGGTAAAAATTTTCATAAGCAGACTAGTTAAAAAATTATTTGAAACAATACTACGAAAATTGATTGGAATACATGCATCAACAAGTGTTAAAGTTTAGGATAAGGATTAAAATAATATGTTTGGGAATTGAAAACATCATGCATCAAAAGCAATATTTTGGGTATACAACAATGCATTAAAAGATGTAAGATTTAGGATGAACCCCTCAATTTTTATTTAGTGTGGTGACTTTTAAAATTGAAAGAATATTACACAGCTTATGAGCAAAATATTTTAAATTCCAGTACTTGTAACACATTAGAATGGTACGGAGAAATATCAAATTACCTTATTCATTCCGGGAAAGCTGTGAAAAAATCCTATGTAAATTTACTTAGGCTAATAAAGTTTGTTTCTATCTGCGGGAGTAATTAGGTGATTCTTTTGTAATGGTAATGTTATGCGGATGGGATTCCGTTATACCGCTATTGGTAATGCGCACCATGTGGGCTTTCTGCAGATCAGGAATTGTTTTGGCTCCCACATAACCCATGCTGGCCTTAAGTCCACCGATGTATTGCACCATTACCTCTGAAACTTTTCCTTTGAATGGAAGTCGTCCTTCAATTCCCTCCGGTACTAATTTTTTAATGTCCTCTTCCACATCCTGGAAGTAGCGATCTTTGGAACCTTGTTGCATAGCTCCCAATGACCCCATCCCCCGGTACACTTTGAATTTTCGTCCTTCGAAGATGATGGTTTCCCCAGGGGCCTCTTCTGTGCCTGCAAACAAAGATCCACCCATTACCGTGCTGGCTCCTGCAGCAATTGCTTTTGGAATGTCGCCGGTATATCTTATTCCTCCATCACCTATGACAGGGATACCTTTTTTCTTAAGCGCCTGCGAAGTAAGCGCGATGGCTGTGAGTTGCGGTACTCCAACACCTGCGACCACTCTGGTGGTACAAATACTGCCGGGACCAACTCCCACTTTCACTGCATTTACACCGGCTTGAACAAGTGCAAGTGCTCCTTCACCTGTGGCCACATTTCCACCTATGATCTGCAGATGTTTATATTGTTTCCGCACTTTTTTTACCATATCCAAGACTCCTTTGGAATGCCCGTGAGCCGTGTCCAGACAAATTACATCCACATCCATATGGACCAGGGCTTCCACCCGTTCCATAGTGTCTGCCGCAATTCCGACAGCTGCACCGACAACCAGACGGCCTAGCTTGTCTTTACATGAATTTGGAAAATTTTCCAGTTTCATGATGTCCTTATAGGTTATCAAACCAGCTAAAGTTCCGTCCTTTTTAATCACTGGTAGTTTTTCAATTTTGTATTGCTGAAGAATAGCTTTTGCCTGATTTAGCGTGGTTCCAAGTGGGGCAGTGATTAGTTTTTCGGTAGTCATGATCTCATGTATCGGGCGATTGGGGTGGGCTTCAAATCTTAGATCACGGTTGGTTAAAATACCTACCAGTTTGTTGGATTTATCCACAACTGGAATTCCCCCTATACTATGCTGAGCCATGAGCAAGAGTGCTTCTTTTACTTTTGCAGAGGCTTCCAGTGTGACAGGGTCGATGATCATTCCACTTTCAGACCGCTTTACACTGCGCACCTGGGAAGCTTGATCTTCAATGCTCATATTTTTATGAATGATTCCGATTCCTCCAGCCCGAGCCATAGCAATTGCCAGATCTTTTTCAGTCACAGTATCCATTGCAGCTGAAATAATGGGTACATTGATTCTGATATCCGTAGTCAAAAAGGTACTGATGTCCGTCTCCCGGGGCAAGACTTCAGAATAGGCGGGAACTAAAAGTACATCATCAAAAGTCAGAGCTTCCTGACTTGGAAAGTGTTGTGAGAAGAAGTTTGATTCCATGTGCAAAGATATATCTTTACATGCTGATTGCAAAAAATCGAACCCGATGTTGAGTGTTTTTAGTGATGAATATTTTATGAAGCTCGCATTTGCAGAAGCAAAGAAAGCTTTGCTTGCCGGGGAGATTCCGATTGGGGCTGTATTGGTGCATAAAAACCAGATTCTTGCAAAGGCCCATAACCAAACCGAATTGTTGCATGATGTTACTGCGCATGCAGAAATGCTGGCCATCACTTCAGGCTCCGAATTCCTGGGGAGTAAGTATTTAAAGAACTGTACTTTATACGTGACTCTAGAGCCCTGTGTTATGTGTGCGGGGGCTCTTCGATGGGCGCAAGTCTCCAAAGTGGTTTATGCTGCGGAAGATGAAAAGCTAGGTTTTATGAGGTATGGTAAAGATTTATTGCATCCCAAGACTCAGGTTGAATTCGGACTAATGGGGGAAGAATCTATTGAAATGTTAAAAAGCTTTTTCCATAAAAAAAGAATTAAGTCCCGAAAATAGCCCTCTGATTAATAGCAGTCTTGAGAATTTTAATGAACTTTCGATTAAAGCAAAGAGGACCGGTTGTAAGAAAGTTTTTTTAATACGAATAGCAAGTTTGAAATTGAACAAGGTCTGCCGGTCGATCCTTAATTAAAAGGATTATTGTTTGATTTTTATGTTTTTCATAAATTCGGGATCCATATTTTATCACCTTGTTTATTTGTTTGGACAGGTTGTTGCCATCATTTACCTTTGCGATTTCAGTGAAACCTCATTATGAACTGGTTAATCAACTTCTTATTTAAGTCGTCCATCGGACAAAAGGTCGTCATGAGTTTGTCAGGCCTCTTTCTCATCATTTTTTTGGTGGTTCATCTGCTGGGTAATCTCCAGCTGTTGTCTGATGATGGCGGAATGTCTTTCAATACGTACACCTATTTTATGACCCATAACCCGGTGATCAAGTTGGTGTCCTACCTATTGTATCTGACCATATTGCTTCATACGATTCAAGGTCTGGGTCTTTGGCTTCGAAACAGAAAGGCCAAGGGTCAGGGTTATGCTGTAACAACCAATACCGGGAGCAGTTATTTTGCCCGTTATATGGCGGCGTTTGGGATTATCATCTTTATTTTTCTTTTGATACACATGTGGCAGTTTTGGTTTCAGATGAAATTTGGAAATCTGGACATGGTCAATTATCCGGGTAAGGAGCACAGCTACAAAGACCTTTACACACCTGTGAAACTTGCTTTTGCAGAATTACCGTATGTGATTTTTTATGTCTTAAGCATGGTCGTGGTTTCATTTCATTTAATACATGGCTTCCAGTCTGCATTTCAGAGTCTTGGAATCCATCATAAGAAATATACTCCTGCCATTAAGACCATTGGTTGGGCCTATGCCATCCTTGTGCCGGTAGGTTTCGCCATACTTCCGATTTATATGTACATCATTCAAAATTCCTGAATTCTATGATTTCAATTAATGCCAATATACCAGAGGGTGCCTTAGCTGATAAATGGACAAAATACAAATCCAAAGTGCCGTTGGTATCCCCGGCAAACAAACGCAAACTGGATGTAATCGTAGTCGGTACCGGGCTTGCGGGTGCATCGGCCGCGGCCAGTTTGGGAGAGTTGGGTTACCATGTCCAGTGTTTTACCTTTCATGACAGTCCAAGAAGAGCGCACAGTATAGCGGCCCAGGGCGGTATTAACGCCTCAAAGAATTATGCAAATGATGGGGATAGTGTATACCGATTATTTTATGATACCATAAAAGGTGGCGACTACAGGGCGAGGGAAGCAAATGTATATCGTCTTGCTGAAGTCAGTGGGAGTATAATAGACCAGTCAGTAGCACAAGGTGTTCCATTTGCCAGAGAATATGGAGGCTTATTGGAGAACAGGTCTTTTGGTGGCGTTCAAGTCAGTCGTACTTTTTATGCAAGGGGACAGACCGGACAGCAATTGTTGATAGGAGCATATCAGGCATTAAGCAGACAGATTGCACTAGGCAATGTAAAGATGTACAACCGCCATGAAATGCTTGATTTGGTAATGGTCGATGGCAAAGCCAGAGGAATCATTGCCAGAAATCTCCTGACCGGTAAGGTGGAAAGATTTGGAGCACATGCAGTGGTGTTGGGAACAGGTGGATATGGGAACGTATTCTATCTTTCTACCAATGCAATGGGATGCAATGTTACAGCAGCATGGAAAGCTACAAAGCGTGGAGCGCTTATGGCTAATCCATGTTTTACCCAAATCCACCCGACCTGTATACCGGTGTCCGGTGATTATCAGTCCAAGCTTACCTTAATGTCAGAGTCACTTAGGAATGACGGTAGAGTTTGGGTTCCGGCAAAGAAAGAAGATGCTGTGGCCATTCAAAAGGGTCAGAAAAAAGGAACAGATATTCCAGAAGCAGACAGAGATTATTTCCTGGAAAGACGATATCCTGCTTTTGGTAATCTGGTCCCAAGAGATGTGGCTTCCAGAGCATCCAAAGTAGAATGCGATAAAGGTCATGGGGTGAGCCCTACCGGATTGGCAGTATACCTGGATTTTAGTGCAGCTATTGAGCGGTACGGAAAGTCCAAAGCAAATACTTTGGGAATCCATGATCCGGATGCGGGAACCATAAGAAAACTGGGTGTGGAGGTGATTTCCGAAAAATACGGAAACCTCTTCGAGATGTATGAAAAAATCACAGGGAAGATCCGTACGTATATCCAATGAAAATTTATCCTGCGGTTCATTATACCATGGGTGGATTGTGGGTAGATTACAACCTGCAAACCAATATTCCCGGATTGTTTGCTATGGGTGAAGCCAACTTTTCAGATCATGGTGCCAACAGGCTTGGGGCTTCTGCATTGATGCAGGGTCTAGCGGATGGGTACTTTGTCTTACCATATACCATAGGAAGTTTTCTCGCCAATGAAATTCGTACACCAAAAATCAATACATCCGCACCTGAATTTGAGGAAGCAGAAAACAAAATTCGCGGTGAATTACAGAAAATTCTGGACATCAAAGGAAATCAGTCAGTAGAATCCATCCACAGGAGATTAGGCAAAATCATGTGGGATTATTGCGGCATGGCAAGAAATGCAGAAGGACTTACCAAAGCAAGAAAAATGATTCAGGATTTGAGAAAAGAATTTTGGTCAGATGTATTTGTGCCCGGTGAATTGCATGAATTTAATCCGGAACTGGAAAAAGCCATGCGGGTTGCTGATTTTCTTGAATTAGGTGAGTTGATGGTGGTGGATGCGCTAAACAGGAATGAATCCTGCGGAGGACATTTTCGGGAAGAATACCAGACGGAAGAAGGCGAAGCTTTAAGGGATGATGAAAATTATTCCTATGTTGCAGCCTGGCATTGGACCGATTTGAACGCTGAACCAAGTCTCATCAAAGAGCCATTGATTTACGAAGAAATTAAAATTGCTGCACGCTCTTACAAATAAGAGCAAATACATTATACTTATTTCATAATGATAATCTCTCCATAACAGGAGTCTTCATTGTCATTTCTAATAAGCAGTTCAATTCATTATTTTAGGTGCGGGTATGAAATATTGCATAGTATATAATCTTTTTTTTGAGGAAAGGATAAACAGCTGGTTGCCCAATGCATTTCTCGTGGAGCAAGACGAAAACGGTCTGTTGAGGTATATGGATCGGATAGCAAATATGGATACTTTGACCTCAAGTGCAATTGAGTTATATGATCCCATTCATGTAAAACTTATTGGTTTGTGTCAGGAGTTACAGTATGATTCCCTCGAAGCGAAATACACTAAAACTTCAAAGAAGAAAACCACATTAAAAGACTTGCTGAACGACCAGAAATTAAAGAATCATATTTTTAAATGGCTGGAGCAGAAAAAAGAAGAATTCTTCCTGACACTCATTCAGGCAAATTGTATTCTATGCAAGGATGTCAAGAGAAAAGTGCTTGTTGAAAATCAAAAGATATTTACGCATGTCCAATCTGTTGAACCAAAATTATTTTTTAAAAAAACCGATGACGGGCTTGAATACCAAATGCAATTGGATTTTAATGGGGCGCTGAAAAATCCAAAAGATTGCTTTATCGAATTGGTATCCAATGATCCGGGCTGGATATTGAGTAAAAATCATTTATACAAATTAGAAAAATTAAATGCTCTAAAGCTTACTCCTTTTCTTCAAAAGTCAGTCATTCAAATTCCAAAACATTTGACAAAAACATATTTTGAGAAATTTATTGTAGAATTGATTGGAAAGGTAGATGCAGAAGTAGAAGGCTTTGAAGTGCTTCAGGAAGATGAAATCAAGAGCGTGTTTTTGCAAACTACCTTTGATTATATCAGAGAAGTATGGATGATTGAATTATTTTTTGATTATGGTTCGGTAATCTTTAATTATGCAGATCCTAGAACAAAGCGAACCAAACTTACGGTAGATGAATCAGGAGAAGTTAGTGTGCAACAAAAAATTCGATCAGCTCCTTTAGAAAAGCGTTACGCAGCAATATTGACGGACTTAGGTTTGGTTTTGGAATCCAACAAGAGATTTTATTTTGAGGGAGGGTGTTATGCAGTGATGGACTGGCTTATCAGAAACAAAACAGAGATAAGCAAGGAGATTGAAATTCCAGTGCAGAAGTTGGATGAAAAGGAATTGGTTTTAGAGCAAGTTGGCCTTAGTTTGTCGACACATCAGGGAAAAGATTGGTTTGATGTAAAAGGGGTAGTGAAGGTAGGAGAGGTAAATATTCCATTTTCATCCTTGGTTAAAAATTTACGTACAGGTGAAAGGTTATTTCCGTTGAAAGATGGAAGATTTTTTTAATTCCGGAAGAGTGGTTTAATACTTATAAAGACCTGGCAAGCTATGGAGAAGAAGGTGAAGGGGGTTATTCGTATGCCAAAAAGTCATCTGAAGCGATTTAATGAATCTGACCAGGAGCTTGTTAAGATTGTCCGTGATAATAAATTCGGACAAAACCAAAACATCGACTTGCCAGATGGACTGCAGGCAGAATTGCGTCCTTACCAGAAGGATGGTTACAGATGGTTAACGGAGCATTATCATCAGGGACTTGGTGCTTGTCTTGCAGATGACATGGGTCTCGGAAAACACTGCAAACCTTAGCTGCATTACTTTATGCAAGAGCACAAAAGAGAAGTCACGTAAAGAGCAAAGTAATTAAAGGTCAGCCAAGAGATTTATTTAATTCTGATCCAGAGGTTGAAATAGGTCATGATTTTTTAGCACTGATCGTTTTGCCTTCTTCATTGGTTTTTAACTGGAAAAATGAAATTATGAAGTTTTGTCCTTCCTTAAAAGTGATAGAATTTACAGGAATGGATCGGCATGAACGTGTAAAATATTTTTCACAATATGATGTCATATTAACGAGTTACGGTGTTGCCTTAAGAGATCACAGTTTGTTACAGAACTTTCAATTTGATTATATAGTACTGGATGAAAGTCAAAGAATCAAGAATAGGGCATCGAAAACCTTTAAATTATTGTTTGATCTTCCCGCAAAAACAAAATTTCGTTAAGTGGTACGCCTATTGAAAACAGTTTATCAGGCCTGTGGTCTCAGATGGAATTCATAAATCCAAAAATTCTTGGAAGTTATGATTTTTTTAAGAAGAGATTTTTAAAACCTATTAAGGGTGTAGATAACGAAGATTCTATTCGTGAGCTAAAAGAAATTATCCGGCCATTTATTCTCCGGCGTACAAAAGAAGAGGTAACAATTGATTTACCCGAACTTACAGAGACAGTTTATTACTGTGAAATGGAAGAGGATCAAAGGACAATGTACGAAAAAGAAAAATCTGCGGCAAGGAATCTCCTATTGAATATCGATGGTCAATCCATGCAACAGAAATTCGTATTGTTGAGTTCGCTTACCAGATTAAGGCAAATTGCCAATCATCCCTTGCTTGTCGAGAGAGACGGTCATTTTACTTCAGGTAAGTTTCAGGAAGTTGTTGATTCCATGCTGACTATCATTGGGAGTGGGCATAAAATTATTTTATTTTCTTCCTTCACCAAACATTTGGACTTGTTTGAAAAATGGTTAGAGGAAAAAAGTATTTCATTTGTGGTATTGACAGGTGAGACAAAAATCGAGGAGCGTGAAAAAAACGTTCAAATTTTTCAGCAAGATGATTCTGTCAGGATCTTTTTAATCTCCATTAAAGCGGGTGGCACTGGTCTTAATCTTACTGCAGCAGATTATATTTTTATTCTCGATCCATGGTGGAATCCATTTGTGGAAAAGCAAGCAATTGCCAGGGCACACAGGATAGGGCAACTGAAGCCGGTACAAGTTTTGCGTTTCATTGTAAAAGACAGTATAGAGGAAAAAATACAAATGCTTCAGGAGGAAAAAAGACAGATGTCTGAAGCACTCATCGATGAGCATGCCATGCCGGATTGGATTGGTGAATATCTACCAGAATTATTGGCATAAGAAATACAACGGATTTATTTTTTCAACAGAATGAGCTCTGCCACATCTTGTCCAACCAGAGTTCCAATGGCAACACCCATGCCGCCCATTCTTACGGCAACTGCTACGGAAGGGCTGATCATTTCTATAATTGGTTTTTTTTCTGGCCCTAGTCCAAGAATTCCGGTCCAATGGTCGGTAATACGATAAGGGATGTTTTGTAGCAGATGCCTCTCTGCAAAAGCAATCAGATAATTGGTTATGGTCGGATTAAAATCCCATTCCAGAGTATTTTCTGATGTGATGTCCAAATGTCGTCCGCCACCGATCAAAAGATGGTCGCCTACATTTCTGAAATATACGTAGCCCTTATGAAAATGAAAGCAACCTTTAATTTTGAGCGGAACATCGGTCTTCAGCACAAGAACCTGATTTCTCGCCGATTGAACTTCCAATTGTGGAAGTAAATTAGGGGCAAAACCATTTACTGCGAATATCAGTTTGCGGCAAGTGAATTTAAGATTTTCATGCAAGGTTACATGGACCTGATGGCCTGCATCTTCCCAATGAGTTAGGGAGGTAGAAAATAAAATTCTCCCACCCATGCCTTGAAAAATGTTGATCAACCCGGCAATCATCTTCATGGGATTCAGGGAGGATTCATGTGGTGTATAGATGAGCTGATCAAAGTGTTGCAGTCCAAATTTATCTATCAAGTCCGGCCTGAAAGAAAAGTACCCATGGAGTCCCGTATATTTTTCAATTTCTGTATTCAGGTATTTAAGGGTATCCTCATTTATGGAATCTTTGAGAGTGGTTGAGTCAAAAACTTCGTATCCGCCATCTTCATTTAATTGGATATCAAAAGCTGAGGTTCTTTTTTTGAGCGCTTGTATACCCTGGTACCTGCGGGCAAATAAACCAAAGACTTGTTCAGGCGACCTGTGTTCCAAATCATCTAAAAGTTCGGTAGGGCTCCCAAAGCAGGCAAATCCTGCATTTTTTGTACTGGCCCCTTGCGGAAGTTTACCTTGGTCAATGATCAGAATTTTATATGCAGGATTTTTTTCAAGGAGATGAATGGCTGCATTAAGACCTACAATTCCACAACCCACCACCAGGAAATCAAGATGGTTGAAATAATGGTCGCGTTCCCAAAAACTAAATGGAGGAGTTTTTGACGAGGAAGAACGGGTATCCATAAATTGATCAGCTTAGGATTTACTTTTTGCGATCGTAGTGGCAACAACTGTGTAGGGAATCATAAGTCTCATCGTTGGCTCTGTACTTAGGTGTATCATAACCTGCGGCAGCAATTTGGAGCTGGATTTTATCAAGTCCCGTTAACTTGGGATCATAAGTAACGGACAAAATTTTAGTTTTTTTATCCCACTTTGCCTTTTTAACTCCTTTGACGGCAGCTGCTTTTTCAATCGTTTTCTTGCACATGTTGCAATTGCCCATGACTTCAAACCGAGCATTTTCCCAGGAAGTCTGTGCCATGAGCGAGAGGCTTAGAAAACAGCAAAACGATACCAACACTAAAAATTTCATCAGAAGATTTATGTTATAAACCTTTGAATGGTGGTTTGGGTTCAATTGCTTTTTTCAAATGGGACTAATTTATTTTGATTGAGGCAGTCAGGTAAATGATATTCAGCTAATTTTGTTCCTTATTCAAAATCCATGATTCAACGAATTCAAACTATCTGGTTGTTATTGTCAGCAGTGCTTTTTAGCCTTGCCCTGATGCCTTCTATATTTCTGGTCAGAACGACCAGTCCCGGTCCCGGTCCTTTTTCAGACAGCGTCCTTCAGTCTTTGGAGAGTCCGATTTTAACTTCAGGGGCGATAGCATCTGCATTTTTGGCTTTAGTGGCCATATTTATGTTTAAGAACAGGACCAATCAGATTCTAGTGGCCAGTTTGGCAGGACTTACTCAGACTGGGTTGGTGCTGGTTTCATGCTTTTATATGCTGTACCGTTTAGGTAAATTTGAAGAAATGCGGATGGATGCCGGTATTTATTTTGGGCTTGCCGGGGTATTATTTGTTTGGTTGGCAAGCAGAGCCATTCGGAAGGACGACGAAAAAGTGAAGTCCATGGACAGACTGAGGTAAATATTTTGAATAAATTCATTGAGAATTCGGCATAGACGATTATCTTTGCACTCCTTTAAATAAAATTCTTATGGCAAACCATAAATCTTCCTTAAAAAGAATCCGCCAGAACACGGTCACCAGAATGGCTAACCGTTATTATAAGAAATCTACGCGTACAGCGATCCTGAAATTCAGAGAGTTAACAGATGCGGCAGAGTCTAAAAAGTTCCTTCCTAAAGTAGTGAGCATGATCGACAGGCTTGCGAAGAAGAACACCTGGCACAAAAACAAAGCAAGCAACCTCAAAAGCAGTTTGATGAGGCATGTAGCCAAAATCGCATAAGATTTGTCTTAAACTTATATTAAATCGTGCAAGAATGAACTTCTTGCACGATTTTTTTTTGTTATTGTGGTCTGGGTCAAAATTTAAATTTATAAAATGAGGGTCGCAATTTTCAGAAAAGGACATTTCAATGCAGCACACCGACTTTTCAATCCCGCCTGGGATGATGAAAAGAACAGAGAAGTCTTTGGGATATGCAGTAATTCCAATTTCCACGGACATAATTATGACCTTGAGGTTAAAATAATGGGAGAGTTAGATCAGGAGACCGGGATTCTCATGGATCTGGAGCAACTTAAAGAGATTATAGAAACTAAGGTAGAAGTGCGTTTTGACCACAAGAATTTAAACCTGGATTGTCCGGAGTTTATAGATAAGATACCTACTGCAGAAAATATCTGCATTGAGATTTATAAAATCATGCGCAAGGAAATAGCTCCTGAACTTGATGTCCAGATCAGGTTGTACGAAACTGCCAGAAACTATGTAGAGTACCCTGTTTAGCAAGAATATTGCCAGGGTTTGTTATGAATTCTAAATTAAAGCGGCTGCACTGATACTAAGAGCGCAAAGATCTTTTCTGAAGTCTGAGCGTTTTGATCGTTTGGTTGTTGGATCCAATCAGTTTCACCATGTACATCCCATCCTCCAAAAAGCTGATGTCATAGCTTTTAAAATGCTGAGCAGAATAAGTGGTCACCTTTTTACCCAAAATGGTATACAGTTCGACTCTTGATAAGCCGGTATTAAAATCAATAGTGAAAGAGTTGTAAGCAGGATTAGGGTACATTTTAATTACCTGGTTGTTCAAAACTCCATTGGTGCTCAATGTTTTATTGAACAGATAATCAATTTTTAACTTCTTGGTAGTGTCTTCTTTTTCAAAAACCCAAAGCACTATGTGAGCTTCTCCCTGCATCCCACCATCAGCAATATGTACATCAAGGAGTATACTGGAATCTACCAACAGTTTATTGTAGTTGTCTTCCGGGCATTTGGTCACAAAGCTGGAGTAGCATTGTTCATTGTCACATATATAAGTCTCCCAGCCAGAAGGTAACATTAAATCTTCTCTTTCCCAAAGGATGTTGAGGGTTTTTCTAGTTCTGTTGAATAGTCTGTTGTGGCAAAATTGGTCCGGAACCATGGGATCGGCAATGTATTGCAACTTGCATGGGTTCATTTCAGCTTCAAATCTGGCTTGTCCAAAGAGACTTCCAAAGCAAAATAGAAAAGCAACAAAGTATAAATTTTTCATAGTCGGCAATTACGTCCTTAATCAGGCAAATATAAAGCTAAAATCACGATTTGAGATTTTTTACGTAGAATTTAACATTTTGAAAATAACCCACATTATGTATTAGAATTTCTATTCCAAGTCAAAATACCTTCAAATACAAGCACTTCCTCGATTTTTCTCCTTCAACATAGGATCCACTATGTCTTGTCAAAACCCACCCACCATCTGACGATGTTCATTCACTTAATGAACTGTCGTTCATTACTTTGATGGTAATCAAAGATCGTTTATTCATGGGAGTGCTCGTCTTTTTTGGTCTTTTGCCTTTCGTAACGAAACTCTAATCCATAATATGGGATAAAAAAAGCCCCCTTGTGTGAACAAGGAGGCTTTTAATTATTTAACGTATTTTCTTAGAATACAGTGATTTTCTGAGTTTGAATGCCCTTAGCAGTTCTCACTTCCAATTGGTATAAACCTGATTCAAGATTTACCGGGAAAGAAAGCGTATTGAAACCTGAATTGAGGTTTTTCTCAGATCCAAGGACCGCAACACGTTTGCCGTTCATGTCATAAAGGCTGATCGCAGCTTTTGCAGACTCGGCCATTCTTAATTCAAGATTAATCTGGTCATTCACAGGATTAGGGAATACATTCATGGAAGAAATGATACCTGCGTCCTGAACGTTAACGCCGGAAGCATTTTTCACATTTACATCATCCAGGAAATATCCCCATCCACCACCGGCAGTACCTTTAAACCTGATCATTAATTCAGGGGTACCATCAAAAGCAGAAAGGTCCAGTTTTTCCTGTTTCCATTGGTCAGGAAGAGGCAACCAGAATCCAGGAATGTGGCTGTTAACTACATCCACATTTGGAACAGAAGCCAGGTCCTCACCGGATTTGGAGTAAACCGCAGTCCAGCTGTCTCCGCAGTCAGAAGAAACTGCAATTTCCATATTATCTGTACTACCTGCTCCTTCTTTAACTGCATAAGCATAATTCCACTCCATCTGGGTTTTTTTGCCACCTGAAAGATCAAGCTTATCGATAACCAGAGTTGCGTTTGGTCCAACTCCACCATCAGAGAAAGCGAAGAACACATTCCAAATGGATTGTCCAAATCCACCCAATGGAGTAGGGAAGTTACTTCCCTGTGCGGCGCTGGCTCTGAAAATTCTTAAACCATTGGCTATAAAATAAGTATTTGGAGATGCAGTAGTTCCGGTACCGGTTTCAAACGATTGAGAAAGCGTAGTGCCTATGGTGCCTGCAGGGAAAGTCAGGAATGAAGTCTGGTCTTTAAAGTTATTGATCACGTTCACGTCCTTCAAAGTACCGTTATTGATTTTGTCGATATACATGTTGAAAGTAGCTGCACCGAATGCAATGGCTAAGTTATTGATGGTGTGTACTACTTTTTGGCCAGGCAACAGGACTCCGTTCCAGGTCACTTTAGGACGGGCAGCGCCTGAATTCAATTGGATGAAATCAATTGACTTAATGGTATCTGTACCGGTAGAAAGATTTTCTATGGTCATTTCATAAGAGATCGTTGCATCGCAATTGGATATTCTGTTTTTAACAGTGGCCAGGGTCATAGCTACATCATAATAAGGAGTTCCTTTTGGTTCAACAGCAAAACTCTCAGCAGCCTGGATGACAGATTTTGCATCCGCACCTGTAGTGGCATTGTTTTGCACAAAAGCAACTACGCCCAATTGATTTAAGGAATAGATATATGCAGGTTTAGCCACTTTGAAGGTGATGGTTTTGGTTGCACCAGGAGCGATAGGATCTACCAGTTTTGTTCCGGAAGCATTTGGCACCATTTTCCTCATGACATTCGAGAATTCAATTTCGCCGTTGGTTGCAGCTTGCTTAGGAAATCTGATGTCTTTTTCTGTGATGGCTACCTGAAGGAAGTAGCTGGCACCTGTAAAATCAGTGGAGCTAACATTTTTGATGTTAACTGTAATTTCCAAAGAGTCTTTACCATTGTCCAGAGTAAGCGAATGTTCTACGGACATTTCAATTGGGGATGTCACGGCCAATCGGGTATCAATTGGTGTAGGATCCTGAACGAAGAGAATGGGATGTCCATTTCCGTTGGTCTTTCCATCTATACGACTGGAAGGGGCAGAGTTGATACCATAGTAGGTATGTCTTGCTTGAGATTCGGTGGTGTTAGCACCGTACATCGGATCTCCTGTGACTGGAATATAGGATTGATACTTCAATACCACTAATTTTTGACCATAGGAAGCAAGTAGCGGATCAAAAAGCGGATTGGTGGATGCGCAAGGCGGGCAGGTTGCCGAAGTCCATTCTTCGATCAGGACCTTTCTGACAGCCTGAGCATTTACATTGGTGTTCATGGTAACGAGCACCAGAAAGAGAAATGCGGTAAAAATTCTATTCATATTGATTTGTTTTGAAGGTAAAAATATATTTTGTTGCGAAAATAGATAATTTATATGATTTAATATTGAGTTTACCTGTGTTAACCTTTAAAATATTTTTTAAATCCTAAAATGGCTGCTAGAATCAAAAACAACCCTAATTGTTAATTATATGTTAATGTTAGTAATATCTTTGGAAATTGATTGCGTATAAGTAATTTTGAAAGCTAGGATTATTTTTTAATTAAACTCTAAAAAAATCATAAAATGAAGAACATTGAATTGGATTTAGTATATCTGACAAAATTAAATAGTGTTATTAATTTGTTGCTTATTTTAACGTTTTCAATCTTTATAAGTAGCCGGCCAAATTGCCAAACAACAATTAGTGTAAGCGGGACAAATAAATTCAGAGGGTATTCAAGTTTAGGTGTTTCAGATCATTATTATTACATTTATTATTATCAACAGAATTTGACCTCCTCATTCAATGATTTTTCTATTTGCAACAATGGATCATATGGGGGGGATATGGAGGTTAATACATCAACTGACATATCAATCATAGTAACACCATCTTCAGAAAATGATTTCGCTGATTATGCAAGTGGTCTTTCAGTTGCGGATGGGGTTGAACTTGGCGAATATTTAGATAACCAGACAAACTCAATAACTGGAAACCCTTATAAAATTGTAGCTGCAGATGTTAATTTTTCAAATAGTATAACTGTAGATGATAAGGATATGATATATGATTTAATAATAGGGCGTATTCAAAATTTTGATAGGAATAGTTGGGAATGGTTTAATGAAGCAGATATAACTAACAATTCAACATCTTTTAATAGCAATCCTTATTCATTTACACTTTCAGCAAATACAACACCTCATCAGGAAGAGTTTTATTATTTTACTGCAGGTGCATTAGCAAACTCATCAACTCAAGCTATTGTATTCAATTATAAAACTACAAAAGTTGGAGATTTAATATATACCTCCACAAACAACCAATGGGTTTGTGGTACTTATAGTTTTAAAGGGACTATAAGCAATAGAACTTCTACCATATTAAATCTTGAAAATTCTACCCAAAAGGTTAAAAAGGGAGATGTTGTTAAACTTAGATTGAGTTTGGAAAATTCATCCAAAATCCATTCATTGCAAATACCATTAAAAATTAATCCAAAATTAGCTAAAATTATAAGTAGTAAATTACATAAAAGGATACAAAATAATTCAAAGTCGAAGATTTCTGACAATGAATTGATTGTTTTGTTTCCATATGAGAAAATAGATGATGGTTTTTTTGAAAATTCAGAATGTTTAGTTGAGTTTGAAATTCAAATATTAAATGATTGTAATCTAGACTACACCGAATTAATAAGTCAGAACGATAGGTTTAATATCGAAATTCTTGATTTTAATAAAAACAACATCAATTTGAAATTTGGAACAGATATCCATAAATGTAATGAAGTTATTTATTTAAACTCACTGAATTCAATTTCTTGGATGCAACAGGAAGATGAAAATGTTGAAATTAATTTGTATTCGATGAACGGATCATTGATTTTTAACACAAAATATCAAGCATTAAAAGGAGCCAATTATTTTGAGTTGCCATTTTTCCCTAAGGATTTAATTATTGTTTACGTCAAAGGCCAAGAGTTTAATCTTAGAAATTATGCGATAGGTTTTAATTAATTCCTCAATTGTAATATATTTGTTGAATTTAGCATGCAGTATAAAATTGTAAATTATATATTTTTTATAAGTATATATTTTTTGTTTATAAATATTTCAACAGGACAACAATTTATTATCAGTGGGAACACAAAGATAGATAATAGTAATAGGCATTATGAAATATCAGATTTATTTAAAGCTACATTACATAAATGTAGTGATGATTTTGATGGGTTAATTTACAGGAATGACCATAATATTGCTTCATACAAAATTGAAAACTATAATTCAATATATATAAATTATTTGTCAGACAATTGTTCAATTGAAAGTAAATTTTTTCTTAAAGATATTGGAGATTTTATTTCAAGAGTCAATATTTTTGATGATGAAGGAAATTTTTACCTATCTTTTAAGAATAAATTGAATAATAAATTAACCATACATAAATCAAATTTCTTATCTGGAATATCAGAAAATTTTGATTTGAACATTACTTCAAAGAGAGGAATTTCATTTACAAAAGAAAATATATTAATCCTAAGAGATTTTCAAAATTTAGAAATTTATGGGTGGAATTTTGTCTTGATCAAAAATATCGAATTGCCTGTCCCAGTTTTGTCAATTCTTAATATTAATCTTGACTGCGAAAGCAGTAAGATACTTTTTCTGTCGCCTGACAAGTCATTGGAAACTTTTAATATATTGAAAGCTAATCCATTTGTTTACAACAGTGATTCTATATTATTATTGTATGAGTACAATATCCATGCAAACACTGTAAAAGCCTATAGTCCAATTATTGTATTACCACAAGAAATATTGCATGATAGAATTCAAATATCAAGCTCTTATGAATTTAATTACATAAGGAAAGATTGTGAATTGTATTTTACCCCAGATTTGAACAACGATAATTCGGATTTTAATTTTTCGTATAAAAAAATTATTTGTAATGAATTTTCATCAAGCATTGTAGATAAAGATTGTTATCTTAATTCAACTGAAAATATAGACAGTATTTTAATTTTACTAAAATCTACAAACGACGGCAAATTAATTTTTCCAAACAATGATAAATTAAAAACTGGACATATCAAAAGTAATTGTTATAGTATTATACCTGATAAAGCAATTGATGTAACAAGCATTCAAAACTATCTTAAACAAATTATCTACCAATTAAAAAATACATCTGATCAGGATACAGTAAATATCAGCTTCCATATATTTAGTAATGGAAACAGTAACACATCAGGAAAATCTACTTTGTTATTTTATAATATTTCAATTGAAAGAGAGAAGATTTGTATTGATTTAGATCGTAAGTTTAGGATAAATATAAAGGGAAAAGATATGTCAGAGGGATCGTTTATTTTTGAGCCAAGTTGTGATTTTGATGCATATTCAGATTCTTTAATTGTTTTAAAAAATTTGAAAACAAATTTTTTAAAATTAGTTGCGAACAATTCCATTGGTTGTAAAATCGAATTTAACTTTGAATTGGAAGATTGTGACAAAAATTATATAACCTTTCCAAATGTATTTACCCCAAATTCTGATGGCTTAAATGACTATTTTAAACCTATAATTCAAGATTTGGGCAAATCAGATATATTTCTAGAAATTGACGTTAGAATATATAATAGGATGGGTTGTGAGATTTACAAATTTAATGGATTGGAAGAGTCATGGGATGGAAAATCAAGTTCAACTTTAGTAAATAGCGACACTTATATGTATACAGCTTCAGCCCTGTTCAATTTTGATGGTAAAATTATTCGAAAAAGTTATAAAGGAGTCGTAACACTAATCAGATGACAATCACCCAATACAGATTTTGTTAATAGTGTACAATTTCATTTATAAGCCGTAGTTAGTTCATAAAATTGTGGTCAAATTGGCTTATGTCAAAGATTGCTATAATCGGAAACGGTATTTCCGGAGTAACCGCAGCGAGGTTTATCCGGAAAAATTCAATGCATGAGGTAGTCCTTATTTCTGAAGAGTCTGAATATTTTTTTAGCCGTACTGCCCTGATGTATGTGTACATGGGACACATGCGCTGGAAAGACATACAACCCTATGAACGAGGTTTTTGGAAAAAAAATAAAATAGATTTGATTCAAGCTCGTGCGGAAAGTATCCAATTTGATAAAAAGTGCATCCAGCTAAATAATGGATCCACTGTGAATTATGATTATCTCATCCTGGCTACCGGCTCAAAGTCTAATAAATACGGATGGCCTGGTCAGGACTTGTCGGGTGTGCGTGGCTTGTACCATAAGCAGGATCTGGAATATCTGGAGCGTTGTTCCCCGGGGATCCGGCGTGCGGTCATCGTGGGAGGAGGATTGATTGGGATTGAGTTGGCTGAAATGTTTCAGTCCAGGAACATTCCGGTGAGCTTCCTTGTGAGGGAGCCACAATTCTGGTCCATGATTTTACCCGAGGAAGAATCTAAGATGATCAACCGGCACATTCTGGAGCATGGAATAGATCTTAGATTAAATAGTCAGTTGAAAGAAATAAATGGAAACGAAGCAGGAAATGTGCATTCCGTAACACTTGATTCGGGGGAAGAAATTAAATGCGATTACGTAGGACTTACAGCTGGAGTGAGTCCCAATATCAAATTTATTGAGTCTTCTGAAATAGAAACCGACCGCGGAATTTTAGTAGATGAATACCTCAGAACAAACATTCCGGACGTCTTTGCGATAGGAGATTGTGCACAACTTCGGAAACCGAGAAAAGGAAGAAGAGATATAGAAGCAGTCTGGTACACCGGACGCATGATGGGGGAGTGTGTTGCACAAACCATTTGTGGAAAACAACAGATTTATGATCCCGGCATTTGGTTTAATTCTGCAAAGTTTTTTGACATAGAGTACCAGGTTTATGGTCAGGTGCCGTCCAAGATGACAGATGATTTGGAAAGTTTTTACTGGGCGCATGAAAATGGGAAAAAATCCATCAGAATCGTGTATGAAAAAACACAACAAACGGTCGTTGGATTTAACCTGATGGGCATTCGGTTCAGACACGAAGTGTGCGAACAATGGATACTGCGGAAATCAGCTCTGGATAAGGTTTTGGAAGAAATCAGGCTGGCATTTTTTGATCCTGAATTTTATGAAGATTGCAGTGCAGAACTGCTGGAAATTTATCGACAAAAATCCGGTAAAAAAATAGAGGCCACAGCCGGCTGGCGTTTGGATGAGGCCAATCTTTTTTTAAATAAAAATAATCAAAAAACATGAGCACTTTTGGAATTAAAATTTTGCAAAAAGGGCGAAACAAAATGTGGTCAGTAGTGATTGGATTTTCCGGATTCCTCATGCTTGTTGCTGCAACATACGATCTGCTTCCTGTTGGTTTGTTTATTTTAGTCATCAGTCTTACTTTGATTTCATTTGGGATTATACTGTATGCTTATGAGGCATATCGTGACGTTCCGGAAGGGATAAAAAATAACCATAATTTTTTCAATTCTTTAAGTTCGAGAGGATGGCTTGGATGGCTTACAGGAATGGTGCTTACCGGATTTTATATTTTACTTTATTGGTTTCCGGAATATCTGGGTCAGGGAGACAAAAGTAATACCGGCCTGGTGGCATTCTTTGATCCACTGAGTCAGTTGTTAAAGAAGCAAAATGCCAGTCAGTGGTTTGTATATGGAGTATTGTACACCCTGGCTATCTTGATTATGGGTGTAAAATTTATTTGGAAATACAGACATTCCAAATACCAATTGATAAGGACTTTGTCTGTCATTTTTTTTCAACTGGCCTTTGCCTTTCTCATTCCTGAATTCATGTTGAGGCTTAACATGCCTTACAACGATTTTAAAAACATGTGGCCATTGAATTATTACTTTTTTGATGGCTGGCACTTGCAGGAAATGATGCAGAATGGAAATATAGGTTGGTTGATGTTGATTTGGGGTGTGTTGATGATTGTAGTGGTGTCACCGGTCCTCACTTATTTTTTTGGCAAGAGATGGTATTGCAGTTGGGTCTGCGGATGTGGGGGACTTGCAGAAACGGCAGGAGATCCATTCAGACATTTGTCGGATAAATCGATTGCTGCTTGGAAAGTAGAGAGGTATTTAATTTATTCTGTACTGGTTTTTTCAGTAGTCATGACTGCAGGGGTTCTTTATAGTTTTTATTCCGGGCGACCAAGCATAGCCGGAATCGATACTGCTTCTTTAAGATCCATTTATGGATTTTTAATTGGGTCTGCTTTTTCGGGCGTGATAGGAGTAGGATTTTATCCTTTGCTGGGCAGCAGGGTGTGGTGTCGTTTTGGATGCCCCATGGCGGCCATTTTGGGTATTCAGCAGAAGTTTTTTTCCAGATTCAGGATCACCACCAACGGTGGTCAGTGCATTTCCTGTGGGAATTGTTCTACCTACTGTGAGATGGGCATTGATGTAAGAGCTTATGCGCAGAAGGGTCAGGACATTGTTAGAGCCTCCTGTGTGGGTTGTGGAGTTTGTTCGGCCGTCTGTCCCAGAGGCGTCTTGCGATTGGAGAATGGGAGCATAGATATTTTTGATCGTGCGAAAAAAGTGAGAAATTAAATTAATTAATTTTTGAGTTATTTAACTACTGCACGAACTACATAGATAGGATTAATTAATTGTAAAAATCCGAATTTATTAAAATCGTTATCTAAGAATTATTCAAAACTATTCCTTCACAA
Organism: Candidatus Vicinibacter proximus; assembly: GCA_016713905.1. NCBI lineage: Bacteria > Pseudomonadati > Bacteroidota > Saprospiria > Saprospirales > Saprospiraceae > Candidatus Vicinibacter > Candidatus Vicinibacter proximus. Next base: position 244,067 of record JADJOE010000002.1, on the reverse strand, counting down.
AGCTTTTATGCCAGGATCTATCAGTGGGGGTGATCAGATAGATTCCTGAAGGTAAGCCGCTCATAGGGATGTTAATTTGTTCTACTCCTGGTTCTATTTGTGCAGCTTTTACTTTCTTGCCGCTGTAATCATAGATCTCAAGCTGCCTACTCTTAAAACCACCAGGACTTGCAATATAAATATGATCGCGCACAGGATTGGGATAAATCCATTCCTCATCAGTGCCTTCTTTAGGATCATCCACAGCTGTATCTAAACACGAAATATCATCACAGCCCAAACTGTCTGTTTTCACCAGCCAGTTTCTAGCCTGATGATTGTCTTTGATCCAGCTTTTTCCACCAAGATAATATACTCCATCAAGTGCAGCTGTAAAATTAGATATCTGCTCTCGATTAAAATCGCAATTGTCCAGTACTTTCTCCCAAATTATATCTGCATCCATTGTCATTTTTAAAATCCATCCATCGATCCATTGATCATAAATGGGTCTGGAATCACCTCCACACACCAGCGTGCTGTCTGATAACAAGATGCATCCATCAATGGAATTTCCAAATGATTTGTTCTTTATATTTGTCTTTAGTATATTCCCGGAGCTGTCCATGACCATGGTATAAATATAAGATACTTTTTCTCGATTAAAAAAATTAACCGGATCGGCAGTATTCCCTACCAATAAAAACTGATCATTCGCCAAAGCAAAAGCATTTCCGAAACTAATTCCATAATGGGCAAATGGGTAAATCTTATGCCAAAGTAATTCACCTGAGGAAGAAATTTTTATCACAAGACCTTTAAAATTTGGAAATTCACCTAAAGGTAAAAATGCACCGAACACGTAAAAATTACCTTGACTGTCCTCTAAAACTTTTGTAGCCTCAAATTGATCTTTTGGCTTTAGAGAGTCCCATACTTCATGGTACCATTTCATTTGACCCGTAGAATCTGTCGAAAATATAACCGCTTTCAACTTATCAGTTGCACCATTACCGCGATCATTTAACATATTATCCAAGGCACAAAAAACATAGTCCCCTTTGGATGAAATCAAAAAATGACTAATGTCAGCTTTGTTATGAGTACCTGGATAAATATGTTCTTCCAAAATATTCAAGTCCATATCAAAAATTCCATACCAATATTTAGCAATATCTCTTTCTGGCGGATATTTAAATCCAGCCATCATGATTCTATTATTTGAAATAAATTCGTAATGACGTGGAAAAAAATATCCCAAAGAGTCTGAGATGTATTTATACTTTAAAACATTTCCATTCGGATCCACTCCTGTGGCAATTATAAAAGCATAATACGGACCAAGCAATGGCAATCCAAATGATAAAAAATAGGCTTGACTGTTAGACAAAGGTATTGTCATGATTACCTGATCAACAGTAAGTAATTCTGGTCTAATGGAAGGGAAAATTTTATTATAAACCTGAGTATTTCCTATCATGTTAAAGGCAATAAAAAAAATTAAAAATATATACTTCACCATAATACAAAAATTAAAAGCTGTCTTGTCACTACAACAAGACAGCTCTACAATAAAAATTAATATTTAATAAATTTTGACTTCGAAACAATCATGCCCTGATCCCTTAAAATGACAAAATAAAGGGAAGGATTTAATTCTCTAAGCCCAATACTTACAGTGGAATGTGAATTGGAGATTCTTTGGGTATAAACTAATCGGCCTTGTCCATCCAGAATTTGAATTTCAGGGTTGATTAAATTATATTGACTTAAAGAAATATCTACACTTTCATGTACTGGATTTGGAGCAAGATATAGGGTATTTGGATTACGATCCTTATTTTCTATTTTTTCTTTCCTAGATCTATATTCCAATGTAGTATCAGGAAATTCAATAGGAATCAAAAATTCATATCCATAATAATAACTTAAAATCCCTTGAGCCATGTAGGCAGCCTGCGTGCGGTTTAAACTTATGCTGTCAAGAGTCAAGACCTGAGTTTCGTTCAGTTCATCCAAACCATAATCATTCATTTTTTGATATCTGACTACTGAATACAATTTATTAAAATCCTGATTTTCCGGATCTGATCCATTTAAAGTATTGACTACAGCTTGAGCTCCTGTGAGATTGCCATCATTGACTAATACTAAAGCGTAAGATCTTTTAGTAGGTTCGTCAGTCATGGTAGCAATAAGAGATTTAAAATTGGCCGTATCATCAGTTTTACCATAATACCTCAACAATTCATTTCCAAGCATCCTGCGCTCCATTCCATCGCCCATTCTGTTATATTCACCTTGTCGAGTGGCCACTGTAGTATCATTTACTGGGCCCCACGGGTCGCATCCTGAAAGGATTCTACCTTCTGTACAAACATCAACATTGACAACGCTACTCGTGTTATAAATTGGACGATATTGTTGGGTAAATGATGGTAACCAATAATCAAAAGAAGTAAAACTCTTAATATGGTTCTCAGGATTATTTTGGTCTGCACCATCTTTAAATTGATTGTCCGGTGTCCAAGATCCAAACTGGTCACAAAAGCCTTGATCCTGAAAGTTACCTGTGATAAACCAGGCCTGCTTTTGCTCTAGAAAACTGTTGCAAGTAATAAATAATCCAGAGTTGTCCTTTTGAGCCTGATCTCCAAATTTTAACCTAAAGAAATCATTTTTCTTATGCCCACTTGGTGCGGAAGTGCTGTTGTAAACAAAGTGTTCCACTATTAAAAATTTAAACATTACAAAATGTATTCAAGACTCAGGTATTCAATAAAAAGCGATGCCAAGCCTCTACTGCGATTTTTAATTAAATCCTAAGTGTGTTACGAATCACTTCCTGGTACATCTCGGGTGCACATCGGGGAGTACTTGATGTGTTCGTTGCCTGTGCGCACGCTCAAAAATTGACTGAATCAGGCTTATGAATCAGTTTATTTTGCTCAGCGTCTTCAGGCTTGTAAGGTATAAAATAATTTTAAATAAATTCCAAATTTTTTTCAATATTTTTTTGTTTCAACCAAATTTTAACTAAATCCTATAAAATTAATCCGGATGTAAGTACAAGGCAAGGAATATTTGGATAGGTAATGCAATGGAATTCTATTTAAAAATCTTTGAATCGGATAAAGTCTTCTGTCGGGCAAAGATTTCAATTATCTTAGTTACGGACACTGCCCATAGGGAAGAAACCACAATTTCCAAACGTAGGTTTTCCAGGAAGTATGACCTGGTTTAGGGTTTTGGTTTAACAGGTTGTTTTAGCCAGAGTGAAGGGTCTAAGAACGGATTTCATTATTTTTTTAAAAGTTGGGATACATTATCCATTTTCCTTCACTTTTCTAAGGTCTTCGGATTATATTTGCGCCAAATCTGGCCAAACAATTGACTTATGAACCACATGCCTTTTGATTACCTGCCGATTCTCCTTCAGTTTTTAGTAGCAGCTGCTTTTGTGGTAGTGGTTCTGGTGGCCACTCACCTGTTGGGTCCTAAATCTAGTGGGGTGCGGCACGACAATTCCTTTGAGTGTGGTCTGGACAGTGTAGGCAACGCAAGGAGTCCTTTCTCAGTAAAGTATTTTATGACTGCCATCCTGTTTGTGTTGTTTGATGTGGAGATCATTTTTTTGTATCCCTGGGCGGTTAATTTTAAGAAATTGGGCTGGTTTGGATTTGCAGAAATCCTAGTGTTTTTAACCCTGTTGATGGCCGGTTTTTACTATGTCATTTTTAAAGGGGTACTTAAATGGGAGACCAGAGAGGAAAGAGAATAGAACAGAAACCTTTGAAATAAAAAATCATGAGTGCCGAAATAAAAATGGCTAAAGCGCCACCGGGAATTGAAGGGCAGGGATTTTTTGCCACCTCGCTGGACAGTGTGGTGGGATTGGCCAGAAAGAATAGCATTTGGCCACTTCCGTTTGCTACCTCCTGTTGTGGGATCGAATTCATGGCGACCATGGCTTCGCACTATGACCTGGCGAGGTTTGGCTCCGAAAGATTGAGCTTTACCCCCAGACAAGCGGATCTGCTCATGGTCATGGGTACCATTGCCAAAAAAATGGGACCTGTATTGCGTCAGGTTTATGAGCAAATGGCTGAACCGCGATGGGTTATTGCAGTAGGGGCCTGTGCGTCCAGTGGAGGCATATTTGACACTTATTCCGTACTCCAGGGTATTGATCGTATTATACCTGTGGACGTCTACGTGCCCGGTTGCCCACCGAGACCTGAGCAGATCATTGAAGGCGTCATGCGAATTCAGGATCTCATCGGAAAGGAAAGTATCCGCAGAAGGAATTCTGAGGAATACAAAAAATTAATGGACTCCTATTTTATCAAATAATGAGCGGAATTAGCCACGAACAGATTTCCAGTCATGTGACTACCCAACTTGGGGACGTCTTAACCATGATCCCGGATGAATATGGAATATTTACAGCCGAGGTTCCTTTAAATCAGCTCTACCGGGTCGTGCATTTTTTGTTTAAAGATCCGGCCCTGGAATTTAACTTTCTCACAGACATCTGTGGGGTGCATTATCCTGATGATGCGGGCAGGGAGCTTGCCGTTGTTTACCATCTCCAAAGTATGAGACACAATACCCGGACGCGTTTAAAAGTTTTTGTCCCGATCACCAAACCGGAAGTGCCAAGCCTCACCGGAATTTATGCCTCTGCCAACTGGATGGAGCGCGAGACTTATGACTTTTATGGAGTGCAGTTTCTGGGACATCCTGATTTGAGGAGAATACTTAATATGGACGAAATGGTTGATTTTCCATTGAGGAAAGAGTTTCCTTTGGAAGATCCGCTTAGGGAGGATAAAAAAGATTATCATTTTGGCAGATAGACCAGTCAGAACATGAAGACCAATCTTGAATTTACAGCAGAATTTCATCAACCGGATATTCCGGATATTCCATACAACACCCTGAATCTGGGTCCTACCCATCCGGCGACGCACGGAATTTTTCAGAATGTGCTTAAGTTGGACGGGGAACGAATAGTGAGTGGAGAACAAACCATCGGATACATTCACCGGGCATTTGAAAAAATAGCAGAAAGAAGACCTTTTTACCAGATTACTCCGCTGACAGATCGTTTGAATTATTGCTCAGCGCCCATAAACAATACCGGTTGGTATTTGACTGTAGAAAAGTTGTTGGGACTTAAAGTTCCCAAGCGAGTGGATTATATGAGGGTGATGGTCATGGAGCTGGCGAGAGTTGCCGACCACCTGATTTGCAACAGTATTCTTGGTGTGGATACCGGAGCCCTTACTGGCTTCACCTATGTGTATCAATACCGAGAAAAAATATACGAGATCTACGAGGAAATTTGTGGTGCCCGTCTGACTACCAACATGGGGCGTATTGGCGGTTTTGAGCGTGATTTTAATCCGCGTGTATTTGAATTGACTCGTAAGTTTTTGCAGGAGTTTCCACCTGTCTGGCGTGAATTCGAAAATCTGTTAACCAGGAACAGGATATTTATGGACCGCACCATCGGCACTGGTGGCCTGGGTGTTGAAAGGGCTTTAAATTATGGTTTCACAGGTCCTAATCTGAGGGCATGTGGCATCGATTATGACCTGCGCACTGCTGAACCATACTGTTCTTATGAGGATTTCAAATTTGACGTACCGGTAGGAACCACGGGAGATACCTACGACAGATACGTAGTTCGGAACGAAGAGATCTGGCAAAGTTTGAGCCTGATCGAGCAAGCCATCAAAAAAATAGAAGCTGAACCTCCCGGTGTGTATCACGCAGACGCCGACCATTATTACCTACCTCCAAAACAGGAAGTATATAAAAATATGGAAGCGTTGATCTATCACTTCAAGATCATCATGGGTGAAATTGATGCACCTGTCGGAGAAGTTTACCAGGCTGTAGAAGGTGCTAACGGTGAATTGGGATTTTACCTGATCAGTGATGGCGGAAGAACTCCGTACCGTCTTCATTTCAGAAGGCCTTGCTTCATATATTATCAGGCCTATCCTGAAATGGTGAAGGGGCAGATGTTGTCGGATGCCATTGTGGTGATGAGTAGTTTGAATGTGATTGCGGGGGAGCTGGATGCGTGATTAATTAGTTAATTAGTTAATGAGCTAATTAGTTAGTGAGGAAATTAGGAAATGAGGGATGACTGAGCGATCTCTGCTGTAAGCAGAGTATCGTGCGACAGCACGATAAGTGAAGGAACCGCGAAAGCGGCTAACGAGAGAAAGAGGAAATTAATTAATTAGTTAGTGAGCTAATTGGAGAATTAGGGAATGTGAGAATGAGGAAGAGTGGGATTGTAAAAAATAAAGTCTGAAGGGACTTCAAAGAAATAAAAATACAGATCATGGTTTTTAGTGAATCAAGATTAAAAGAGATCGAAGAAATTAAGCATCGTTATCCGGAAGGAAGGCACAAGTCTGCTCTGCTGCCTGTGCTGCATCTGGCGCAAGAGGACCACGGGTGGTTACCTGTTGACGTGATGGATGAGGTTGCCAAAGTATTGGATCTGCATCCAATTGAAGTGTACGAGGTGGCTACCTTCTACACCATGTTTCATGTAAAACCGGTTGGGAAATACGTTTTGGAGGTTTGCAGGACGGGACCTTGCTGTAATGTAGGCGCCGAGGAATTGATTATATACCTGGAAGAAAAATTGGGAATTCATTCAGGGGAGACAACATCAGATGGGTTGTTTACCATCAAGCCGGTGGAATGTCTGGCGGCTTGTGGTACCGGTCCGGTGCTTCAAATTGGTCCTAAGTATCATTACCATGAACACCTTACGAAAGAGAAAATTGATCAACTCATTGATGATTTAAGAGCTAAAGCCTGATATGGGAAAGAAAATATTACTAGAGCATGTAGCAGTACCGGGGATCCATACCCTTGAGGTTTATCGCAAGATGGGAGGCTACGAATCGGTTCGTAAAGCCTTGAAAGAGATGACTCCGGATGGCGTGGTCGAGGAGGTCAAGAAGTCCGGACTGAGGGGAAGAGGAGGCGCAGGCTTTCCGACCGGGATGAAGTGGTCTTTTTTGGATAAAAAGTCTGATAAGCCAAGATATTTGGTGTGTAATGCCGATGAATCTGAACCCGGGACCTTTAAAGACAGGTACCTGATGGAGAGGATTCCCCACCTGTTGATTGAAGGAATGATTACATCTTCTTTTGCCTTAGGGGCAAGGACTTCTTACATCTATGTGCGCGGAGAGATGATGTACGTAATTCGCATTCTGGAGAAAGCCATTGCAGAAGCTTATGCAGCCGGATTTTTAGGAAAAAATATTTTGGGTTCGGATTATTCTTTGGACCTCCATGTGCAACCGGGAGGTGGGGCCTATATCTGTGGTGAAGAAACAGCTTTGTTGGAATCACTGGAAGGAAAGAGGGGCAATCCACGCAATAAGCCACCTTTTCCGGCGGTCTGGGGATTGTACGGATGTCCTACGGTAGTGAATAATGTGGAAACCATTGCAGACGTTCCATGGATCGTTAACAATGGTGGAGACGCCTATGCTGCGATTGGGATTGGAAAAAGCACCGGAACAAAGCTTATTTCTGCCTGTGGGAATATTAGCAAGCCGGGAGTATATGAAATTGAATTAGGACTTTCCGTGGAGGAATTTCTTAACAGTGAGGAATATTGTGGAGGTATAGCCAATGGGCGTGCGCTAAAAGCCGTCGTAGCGGGTGGAAGTTCGGTACCGATATTGCCTGCCGAATTGATTCTTACCACAGCCAATAACGAAAAGAGATTGATGACATATGAATCCCTGAGTGATGGAGGATTTGTAACGGGTACCATGCTTGGGTCAGGAGGTTTTATTGTGTTTGACGATCAACAATGCATCGTTAGAAATCTTTGGAATTTTACTCGTTTTTATCACCACGAATCCTGTGGGCAGTGCAGCCCTTGTCGGGAAGGAACCGGGTGGATGGAAAAAGTATTGCACAGGATAGAACATGGCCATGGCAAAATGTCGGATATAGACCTGCTGGTTGATGTTGCAAAGAAAATTGAAGGAAAAACCATTTGTCCGCTTGGGGAAGCCGCTGCGTGGCCGGTAGCCAGTGCGATAAGGCATTTCAGAGCGGAGTTTGAAGAGCATGTGCGCAATCCTGATTCATGTGTGAAAAAACATTTGCATCGGGAGTTGGTGCATGCGCATTAATTAAAAAAAATGAATTCGCTTATTCAAAGGAAAAGGCGATTCAATCATTTGGAAATAAATAATAGTTTATAAAATTTTGTTGGCTGAAGCCGACGGAAGAAAAAAGCTAAGAAGCTAAAGATATGAGCGATTTATTGAAAGTAACGATAGATGGTCGCAGTATAGAAGTTCCTAAGGGCACAACTATATTACAAGCTGCGCGCATGATAGGAGAGCATTATCCTCCCGCAATGTGTTATTACACACCTCTTAAAAACACAGGTGGAAAATGCAGAGTTTGCCTTGTTAAGGTGGCACAGGGATCTGAAGCCAATCCAAGGCCAATGCCTAAGCTCATGGCCAGCTGTCTCACGCAGGTGGAGCATGGTATGGTGGTTGAAAATGAGACTTCACCGGAAGTGATGGAAGCCAGAAATGGGGTAGTTGAATTTTTATTGATAAACCATCCTTTGGATTGTCCGGTATGTGATCAGGCAGGTGAGTGTGATTTACAAAATCTTTCATACGAACACGGAAGGGAACAAACCAGGTATGAAGAAGGAAGAAGAGAATTCAATAAGATAGACATTGGACCTTATGTGCAGCTTCACATGACTCGATGCATACTCTGTTACCGCTGTGTTTATGCTGCGGAGCAATTGACAGACACCAGGGTGCACGGCGTGCTTAACCGTGGAGATGTATCAGAGATCAGCACTTATATACAAAATGCAATAGACAAGGATTTTTCCGGAAACATCATCGATGTTTGTCCGGTAGGCGCATTAACTGATAAGACTTACCGCTTCAAACAGAGGGTGTGGTTTTCTAAACCATTCAATGCCCATCGTTCCTGCACCAAGTGTTCCGGCAAGACAGTTTTGTGGATGAAGGGAGATGACATCATCAGAACTACTGCGAGAAAGGATAAATTTGGAGAGGTAGAGGAGTTTATTTGCAATGAATGTAGGTTTGATCATAAACATGCAGGTGATTGGGTCATTGAAGGACCGAGAGACATGGGTGACAAATCTGTAATTTCAGCAAACAAATATGAATTACCGGTAATCTCACCCGCTGTAAACGTGGACGCTAAATTTGTATCAGAATGAGCCTAGTAATTTTTAAACTGATCTTCATTGCCGTTGTATTTGGGCTGTCGCTTTTTATTGCGATGTATTCTACTTATGCAGAGCGCAAGGTGGCGGCTTTTCTGCAGGATAGATTAGGCCCAAATCGTGCGGGACCTTTTGGACTTTTGCAACCATTGGCAGATGGGGTAAAATTATTTTTCAAGGAAGAGTTTATTCCATTAAAAGCAGACAAATGGTTGTTTCTGATGGGACCCGGTTTTTTTATGCTGACAGCCCTGATGACCAGTGTCGTGATTCCATTTGGACCAGATATAACTATAGACGGACAGACCTATGCCTTACAAGGCACAGATTTGAATGTGGGCTTATTGTATATTTTTGGGGTGGTTTCACTGGGTGTTTATGGCATTTTGATTGGAGGATGGGCCTCGAACAATAAATTTTCGCTTTTGGGGGCCATCCGGGCTGCATCACAGAACATCAGTTATGAATTGGCAATGGGATTGTCGATCATTGCGTTGGTGATGACCTCTTCCAGTCTTTCATTGCGCTCGATTGTAGATCAGCAAGCAGGATGGCATTGGAATGTATTGTACCAGCCATTGGGATTTTTAATATTCATCATTTGTGCATTTGCAGAAACCAATCGTGCACCATTCGATCTTCCTGAATGTGAGACAGAATTGGTGGGTGGATATCATACCGAATTTTCTTCCATGAAGCTCGGTTTTTATTTATTTGCAGAGTACACCAATATGTTTATTTCGAGTGCGATACTTGCTACATTATATTTTGGGGGATATCATTTTCCATTTGAATCGCACTTTGATCCGGGGATATTGAAGACATTACTTTCTGTAGCAGTTTTGTTTGGAAAAATTTTCTTTTTTATTTTTCTTTTTATGTGGATCAGGTGGACGCTTCCACGATTCCGATATGATCAATTGATGAATCTTGGGTGGAAGGCACTTATTCCACTTGCCGTAATAAATATAGTTTTAACAGGAGCTATAATGCTTTTAAAATGATGAAATCCTTATGAGTGTAATCAAGCTAACAAACAGAATAAAAGTCATGGAAAGAAAGCCAATGACTTTTATGGAAAAAATATATCTCCCTGCGATTCTTAAGGGAATGTCCATTACCATCAGCCATCTGTTTAAGCGTAAGGCCACCATTCAATATCCGGAACAAAAAAGACCGATGAGTGAGGTTTTCAGAGGTCTTCATATTCTGAAAAGAGATGAAAAAGGGGCCGAGCGGTGTACTGCATGTGGATTGTGTGCATTAGCCTGTCCTGCGGAAGCGATTACCATGACCGCAGCAGAAAGAAAGCCAGAGGAAAAGAATTTGTATCGCGAGGAAAAGTATGCTTCTGTTTATGAAATAAATATGCTCAGGTGTATTTTTTGCGGATTGTGTGAAGAGGCATGTCCCAAAGCTGCAATCTTTCTTCAGAATGATAAAACTGCACCGGCAAGTTATGAAAGAGAAGATTTTATTTTTGGAAAAGATCGATTAGTTGAACCCTTTCTTCAAAGCAAATCATGATTGACAAAATATTTTTTATCCTGTCTGCTTTAACCATCATTAGTGCAACCATGGTGGTGGTATCCAAGCATCCTATAAGAAGTGTACTTTTTCTGGTATTGACTTTCTTTTTGATTTCTGCTCATTATGTTTTATTGAATGCGCAGTTTTTGGCATTGGTGAATATCGTTGTTTACGCCGGGGCCATAATGGTTTTATTTTTATTTGTGATTATGTTTTTAAATCTCAACAAAGAGATAGAAACGGTCAAAGGTTATTTTCCATGGTTTGCTGCCGTAATATCGGGAGGATGTCTAATGCTTATTGTTATTTCTGCTTTGGAGAAATCCAGTATTCGTCCAAAGAGTACAGTATCGGATTACTCTATCGGTTTGGTAGAAAATCTGGGCATGGTACTTTATAAAGATTATCTGGTGCCAATGGAATTGAGTGCTGTTTTATTTTTTGTTGCCATGGCCGGAGTAGTATTGTTGAATAGAAAAGAAAGAATTATTTCATCTCATTGAAATCAAACTTATGAACAATCAGATACCTGAAATATTTACGACCATTCCTTTAACCCATTATCTTTTGCTGGGCACGATATTATTTGTTGTGGGACTGATAGGTGTTATGGTAAGGAAGAATGTCATCATTGTATTTATGTGTATTGAGATCATGCTCAATGCAGTGAATCTGATGCTGACCTCAACTTCAGCATATTTTTCCAATTCTTCCGGTCAGATCATGGTGTTTTTTACGATGGCAGTTGCGGCTGCGGAGGTATCTGTCGGATTAGCCATTATCGTGATGATTTATAAAAATCTTCACACGACCAATATTGATTTATTCAGTAAGCTTAAAGGATAGTTTATTCGCCAAATTTTCAAAAAGAAAAAATGAGTTCAATCAATCTGATACATTTCATCATCTGGCCTCCACTGATTGGATTTTTGGTCAATGGAATTTTTGGACATTTACTACCGAAGAAATTTGCCGGAAGCCTGGCTTGTCTAGGGCCATTGATGAGTTTTATAGCATCTGGACTTTTGTATCTTGGGTTTACAGCACCGGTAAGTTTATCGTATTACACCTGGTTTAATATAGGAGGACAGACCTCTGTTGATTTTAGTTTTTATGTGGATCAGTTGACCATACTGATGTTGATGATTGTTACCGGTGTAGGTACATTGATTCATGTATACTCTATGGGGTATATGGATCATGATAAGGGCTATACACGATTTTTCACCTATCTTAATTTATTTCTGTTTTCCATGTTATTGCTGATCATGGGTTCCAATCTCATCATGTTGTTTGCAGGATGGGAAGGTGTGGGATTGTGTTCATTTCTTTTAATTGGTTTTTGGTTTGGAAACACAGAATACAATAAAGCTGCAAGGAAAGCTTTTGTGATGAACAGGATAGGTGATCTTGGATTTATTCTGGGCATATTTTTATTGGGCATTAAATTTAAATCTCTTGACATACAGACCATACTTGGAAGTTTAGAATCCATTAGCATAGGAGATCCCGCCATTGTACTTATCACGATATTGTTATTTATCGGAGTGACCGGGAAGTCCGCACAGATTCCTTTGTTTACCTGGCTTCCGGATGCCATGGCAGGTCCTACACCTGTTTCTGCATTAATACATGCTGCAACCATGGTTACTGCAGGTATTTATCTGGTAGCCCGAATGGGAGGATTGTTTAATCTGGCTCCTTTTACCTTATCCATAATAACCATCACCGGACTTGCAACAGCTTTTGTTGCGGCAACCATAGCTTTGAAGCAGAACGACATAAAAAAAGTACTGGCTTATTCCACCGTTAGCCAATTGGGTTATATGGTAGTTGCATTGGGTTGTGCAGCTTATGGCACCGCTATTTTTCATGTGATGACCCATGCTTTTTTCAAGGCTTTGTTATTCTTAAGCGCAGGTAGTGTCATTCATGGTTTGCATGGTGAACAAGACATCACTAATATGGGAGGACTGAAATCTTCCATGAAGTGGACACATTTGGTTTTTCTTATTGGCACGCTGGCCTTGGTTGGTTGTCCGCCTTTGGCCGGATTCTTTTCCAAGGATGAAATCTTGGCAGTGGTTTACAGTCATAGTTTATGGTATTTTGTGATACTGGCATTTACTTCGGTATTCACTGCCTGGTATATGTTCCGGATTTATTTTGCAACTTTTCATGGATCTTACCGAGGTGATCCGCATACAGCCTCAAAAATTCATGAATCCCCTGCCATTATGCTGATTCCGTTGGTTGTACTCGCCATTTTATCCGTCATTGGAGGTTTTGCAGGTATTCCGGAAATTCTATTTCCAAAACATTATGTGACTGAATTCTTAAGTCCTGTGCTCAAAAGTGAAGGCCATCATGTCTCCCATTTTTTTGAATATTGCTTGTGGGGAATAACCGTTTTAGCGCTGTTGGTAATTGGATACTTTACTTTCAGACGTTACGGGACTTCTGACAAAACAGTTTTTAATAAAACCCCAAATAGTATAACATCAATTTTGAAAGAGAAATATTATCTGGATGAACTCTATTATTTTGTTTTAGTGGCGCCATTAAAATCCATGGGCAGTTTTTTTAAGAATGTTGTAGATAGGGTTGGAATTGATAGTGTGGTTCGATTTCCGGATAATTTATTTAGAAATGCGAGTATTGGATTGAAACCATTAAATTCCGGAATTATCAGCTGGTATGTGATCAGTATGGTGCTTGGACTGCTTTGTTTTTTATTGTTGTTTATGATTTAATTCTATTGGTATGAATTCAGTTTTACTGTTGATACTTTTTCCATTGATTTCTGCTGTTCTTGTTTTTTTTGCCGGCAGAAAATCAGCAGGAAAAATTGCCCTTACTGCTAGTGTATTAAGTCTGTTTATTTTTTTATACCAGATGAGTTCGTATCATCCGCATAAAGGGGTGACAGGTAGTTTTATATTCAATTGGATTCCGGGCATTAATGCAGAGTTTCACATGGGCCTTGATTCACAAAGTCTCATTCTGATGTTGCTTACCTCTTTGGTATTTCCCATCGGAATAACTGCATCTTTACCTAAAGCAGAAGAAAAAGGAGCAACATATTACGGCTTAATGCTTTTAGGTTTATCCGCATTGCTTGGATTTTTTGCGGCACAAAACGCCATTACATTTTATGTATTCTTTGAAGCGGCCCTAATTCCTTTTTATCTCATTGTACTTATGCATGGTGGACCTGAGCGGAAAAAAGCAGTTTTCAAGTTTTTTATATATACGGTTTTTGGAAGTTTGCTGATGTTGGGTGCGATCATTTATTTTTATTCATTGATTGGAATTAATAAAGCTGGTGATTGGTCTACTATTTATTTGATAGATCTACCATTGGATGCGCAAATGTGGATTTTGGGTGGCTTGTTTGTAGCGTTTGCTATAAAATCACCATTGTTTCCATTTCATACCTGGCAGGCTGATTTATATGCACAGGCAGATCGTCCGACCGTAATTCTTATTGCTGCTATCCTATCAAAAATGGGTGTCTTCGGCATGTTGAGATTTTACAATGTGGTACCGGAAGCAATTGATTCCATGAGGTATGCATTGATATGTCTTTGTTTGATAGGTGTAATATACGGGGCTTTGGTTGCATGGAGGCAATCAGAGATGACCCGAATAGTTGCGTATTCTTCCTTATCACATATGGGCATGATTGCAGCTGCATTATTTTCAGGAACGGTTTCCGGATTAGAGGGCAGTTTGTTTCAAATGTTTACACACGGAATATTGGCAGCCGGTTTATTTTTTGTAATTGATGTTTTGATGCAAAGAAATAACAACCCAAGTATTTATGGATATACCGGTTTGGCAAAATCTCAACCCAGGCTTGCTGTTTATTTTTTCGTGATTGTACTTGCTTCAGTGGGATTGCCTTTGACGAATGGATTTATTGGTGAATTGTATATGTTGTGGGGAATAACGGAATATAATTTATGGTTAGGCGCCATTGCAGGTGTAAGCATTATACTTGGCGCTGTGTACATGCTGCGCTTTTTTCAAAAATCCATGATGGGAGAGTCCTTACAGGAAAACAGTTCCTTTGCTCCGTTGAAAATTCAAGAAGATTATATTTTTATAGTGATGATATTCATCATTTTGAGTTTTGGTTTTTTTCCAAAAACCTGGCTCGAACTTTCCGAATATGCTGTTGCACAATTTGCTCATTTTAAAATCTAAGGTTTAAGCTCATGTTGCCATTAATTATACTTACCATTATAGGCGTGTTGATTTTGTTTCTTGGATTTACCAGGAAAACGAAACTGATTGTTCCCATTGCTATCTTGGGCGTACTAGGTGCAATAGCGGCTTATCTTGCAGCAACAAAAATGTACAATGAATGGATGGGAGGAATGATGAGTCTGCATGGTCCACCACTAATTTTTAATTATTTGATTTTAGTAATTGCATTGTTCATACTTCCATTTATAAATGTATTCAGCAAAAGAGGTTCTGAGGAAGTAGCTGATTTTACGGGACTCATTTTATTTTCATTGATAGGAGGGATCATGATGGTTTCTCATCTGGATCTTATTGTTCTGTTTCTTGGAATTGAGATCATGTCCATTGCCATGTACATATTGGCGGGAGCTGACCGAAGGATTTTACAATCCAATGAGGCCGCTCTTAAGTATTTTATTTTAGGTGCATTTTCAAGTGCGATTTTACTGTTTGGAATAGCCTTGTTTTATGCATCCACAGGCACTTTAAAAATATATGATCTTCATGTAGGCGATTCACCTATATTTCAATTGAGCGTGCTGATTATTTTCTGTGCGTTTGCTTTTAAAGTTGCACTGGTGCCATTTCATTTTTGGGCACCTGATGTTTATCAGGGATCTCCAACCATTTTTACAGCAACCATGGCTACAATCGTCAAGATTGCTGCTTTTGGCGCTTTGTTTCAATTTTTAAGGTACCTTGGAAATAATGTTGGCGAATGGATGTTTTGGTTGATGAGTATTGTTGCTTTGGCGAGTTTAGTTCTTGGCAACATCATGGCATATACACAGACCAGTGTGAAGCGTCTATTGGCTTATTCCAGTATCGTGCAGGCGGGATTTATTTTAATTGGTTTTCTTCAACTCAAACAAGAGGATTCATGGCCAATACTTTATTATTTGGTAGCCTATTGTTTAGCCTCTTTGGTATGTTTCTTTGTTTGTTATTTTGTAGAGAACAAAAAGGGGTCTGACCACATTGACGAGTTTGAAGGTTTGTTTTATGCGAATCCGGTTTTAGCAGTTGTGATGACCATCGCGCTCATTTCACTTGGCGGGGGGCCACTTACGGCAGGATTTATGGCAAAACTTTTTGTTTTAAACCATGCCGCCTCTGTAGGTTCAATCGCTTTGGTTGTGATGGCTTTGGTTTTTGCAGTGACTTCCATGTATTACTATTTTAAGATCATAAACAGGATGTTTACAAAAAATTCCGAACAAGCTGTATGGTCTGTTTCATGGACCTATCAAGGGGTTCTTATACTTATGTCAATCCTTACTTTCATTGCGGGTATATTGCCATTTTGGATTGTCAATTTATTCAAATAAAACAGCAGACATTTCGCTTCTTTCGTTTGAATTTTGGTTGCATTGATTTTGATGGTAGTGATACAATTAAAAATTATAAGCACCGCCATATATATTCATCTAATGTCAGCTGCAATTTGAATTCAATTATATTTGTTGTGTCAATCAAAGAATAGATGTTATTTGGAGAACCAGAAGTTGTTGTTGTCGATCATCCAAAATTTTTATGGTCTGATGAATTGATTGGACAACAGACATTAACAGAACATGTCAAGACCGTTTTAAGTCAGGACAGATTTCCACATTGCAGTTTGATAAGTGGGTCCCCGGGTAGTGGGCAGTTGGTTTTTGCATTATCGATCATTCAGACCATGTTGTGTGCTGCGGAGGACAAACCTTGCGGAGTCTGTAGTTCATGTTATAAAGTGGGCGGACTGATTCATCCTGATGTTCATTTTTCCTTCCCACTGGTAGGGTCTGGAGAATTGTGCAAGGAACATTATGGAGCTTTCAGAATTGCTGTGAAGCAAAACCCATACATGAGCATTCAAAACTGGTTGAGTTATGCCGATAAAGAAAACAAGCAAGCAAATATTGGCGCTAAAGAATCCAGATCAATTATTGAAAGGCTATCTCTTAGACCATTTGAATCTGATCGCAACATCATGTTGGTATGGTTGCCTGAGTATTTGGGAAAAGAGTCAAACATATTGCTGAAGTTGCTGGAGGAACCTCCTGGACATGCTTATATTATTTTGGTGACAGAGGATTCCAAATCTTTACTGACCACGGTACTTTCCAGAACGCAAGAATTCAGATTAAGCCCCCTGGATGATTTTATGATTGCGTCCCATTTGGAAAAATCTTTAAATCTAAGTTCGGATTTGGCACTTGGATTTGCGATGGCATCAGAAGGCAACTATGCACAAAGTCTTGAATGGGCAAAGGACACACAAATGAATTCGTTGCAACTGTCTCAAAGTTTACTTCAAATGGCTTTTAAAAAAGATCCTTATGAAATGATGAGCTGGATGGACACCTTTGCACAATTGAACCGGGATGGGCAAAGGCAGTTTCTGGCATTTCTCAATCAACTCCTTAGTCTGAGTTTAAGATTAAAATTTGGGGTGATAGACCAAAAGGATCCATCCAACCCGATTCTAAGCTATGCGGCAAAAATTTCTGGTAATTTAACTCCGTTGCAGGTTGAAACCATTGCGGATCTATCGGATGAGTGCTCATATGGTATTCAAAGGAATGCAAATATTCGTATCTTGCTGCTTGATTTCCTGATAAAATTGTCGGGAATATTACGTAACAAGCAGACATAAAGACAGTTAGCTATAATGGGATGTTCTGGATGTAAGACAGGTGATAATGGGATGCCTGCAGGATGCGGAGATAAAGGACATTGTTCCTCAGGGGGCTGCAATAAGCTCAATACTTTCGATTGGTTGACCGTAATGGATTTGGAAGATCCGACCGTTTGTGAATTTGCTGAGGTAAGTTTTAAGAATGGCGCACGGAAGACTTTCTATAAAATGAGTAATTATTACCGTTACACCACAGGAGATTTAGTGGTGGTAGATGCAGGTCATGGGGGATTTGATGTCGGCAGAATAAGTTTGATGGGGGATCTTGTCAAGCTGCAAATGAAAAAAAAGAACTTCAAGGAAGATCGCATTGCTACAGAAGTATTAAGAAAAGCTAACCCAAGAGATATTGAGCGAATGACCGAAGCTAGGAATTTGGAGAAACCTGCTTTGGTGAAAGCCCGTGTAATTGCGCGAAATCTTGGTCTCGATATGAAAATCGGAGATATTGAGTATCAGGCAGACTTGAAGAAAGCAACCTTTTATTATACTGCTGACGGGTGGATAGATTTTAGAGAATTGGTAAAACAATATGTGAAAGAATTCAGGATTAAGGTTGAAATGCGTCAAATTGGATCCAGACAAGAATCTGCCAGAATAGGGGGTATTGGATCTTGTGGACGTGAATTGTGCTGTTCAACCTGGCTTACTGATTTCAAATCTGTAAACACCACTGCGGCCAGATACCAAAACATTGCTATCAATCAATCTAAGTTATCCGGCCAGTGTGGACGTCTGAAGTGTTGCTTGAATTATGAGTTGGATTTATATGTAGATGAATTAGAGAAATATCCATCGAACGTAGAGAGGCTTAAAGCCAAAAATGGACAGGCTAGCCTTGTAAAAATTGATATTTTCAAAGGCATGCTTTATTATTTGTATGAGCCTTCCAAAGGTCGCAGTACGGTAATGCCATTGGCTCCTGATGAAGTGCGGAGGATTAAAGCCATGAATGAACGTGGTGAATATCCTGAGGACATTGTAGCAGCTGAAGAGGCAAGCCCTGCAGTAAATCCGGATGATCAATTTGTAGATGTAACCGGTGCAGTAGAATTGCCTGCTGAAAAGAGGAAGAAAAAGAAGAAAAAGAAAAAAGGTGGAAATCCGGAAGGCCAGGCAAATTTACAGCGGCCACCTTTAAATAATCCACGCCCTCCAAGAGAGGGACAAACCCCTCCAAATTCTGATCGGGAAAACAAACCTCAGGACAATTTCAACAAACCGGGAAACAGGGAAAATAACCGGCCATTTAATAAAAACAGAAACAGACCCCAATCTGACAGACCACAATCTGACCGGCCTCAAAGGGATCGACCACAATTTGATCGCCCACAAAGAGATAAATCCGAGGGAGACCAACCACCTTCAGACAAAGCTCCAGTCGAATAATAGGATTTTTATTCTTTTTTTTAAAATAGCTCCTTTCAAAACCAAGCCGGGTTTTGATCGTTTATCACCTATAAATCTTTCAAATGACTGATCTTGCAATTATTGGCTCCGGCCCCGGGGGATATGTTGCAGCCATCCGCGCAGCACAATTGGGCTTTCAAGTGACCTTGATTGAAAAGTACCCGACATTGGGCGGAACCTGTCTCAATGTAGGGTGTATTCCATCCAAGGCTTTGTTGGACAGTAGCGAGCTATTTTATCAGGCAAAAAAAACTTTTGACACACATGGCATTAAACTCACCAATCTGGACATAGAGGCTTCGCAGATGTTTAAACGAAAGGCAGATGTTGTAGCCCAAAATACCAAAGGGATTGAATTTCTCATGAAAAAGAATAAAATCAATGTGGTAAGAGGTAGCGCATCTTTTTCCGGTCCAAATGAATTAAAAATTGAAGACGGGAATGGAAAAGTGGAAAAGCTCGAATTTAAAAAATGTATTGTTGCTACCGGTTCCAAACCAAATATTCCTCAGGCATTTAACTATGATAAAAAAAGAGTAATTAGCTCAACTGAGGCACTAAGTTTGAATGAAATTCCGCAATCCATGGTGATCATTGGTGCCGGTGTTATCGGACTTGAATTAGGGTCAGTGTTTGCAAGGTTGGGCACGAGGGTGAGCATTCTGGAATATATGGATAGCATTTTACCCGGTATGGATTCAGATTGTTCAAAAGAATTGCAAAAGAGTTTACAAAGTGTAGGGATTAAGTTTTATTTGTCTCAATCTGTTGAAAGTGTTTCCGTCCGGACAAATAAAACTTTTGTAAAATACCGTTCAAAATCAGGCGGAGAAACCTCGGAACTGGAATCAGATTATTGTTTGGTTTGTATCGGCAGGAGACCTTATACCGAAAACTTGCATCCTGAACTTGCCGGGATAGAGCTTGATGAGCGGGGAAAGATAAAAGTGAATCAAGAGCTTCAGTCTACTAATCCAAATGTTTATGCTATAGGTGATGTGGTCCAAGGAGCCATGTTGGCTCATAAAGCTGAGGAGGAAGGAGTATTCGTAGCTGAAATTCTTGCCGGGCAAAAGCCACATATTGATTATAACTTGATTCCCGGGGTTGTGTATACATGGCCTGAAATGGCCTTTGTTGGAAAAACTGAGGAACAATTAAAATCAGAGGGCAAAATGTATAAAACCGGAAAATTCCCTTATAAAGCTTTGGGCCGGGCTCGTGCGAGTATGGATATGGATGGTATGGTGAAAGTGATCGCGGATGAAAAAACAGATGAAATACTTGGTGTCCATATGGTAGGTGCAAGAGCAGCAGATATGATCATGGAAGCAGTGGCTTTAATGGAATTCAGGGCTTCTGCAGAAGATATGGCCCGAATTTGCCACCCACACCCTACCTACACCGAAGCTTTAAAAGAAGCTGCTTTGGATGCTACAGCTAAAAGAGCGATTCATTTTTAGTACGTCCTTGACTTAATAAGAATATCCATCTTTGTCTCGACTATTCAAGCCTTTTGAAAAACTGCGCTGATATGGTGTATTCCTAATATGGAATCTGAATATGAGTTACAATTCAGAGTTGAGCTTATGAATTCACGCCAACAAGTCTATTGACAGGAGACTTTCCGGATAATTCATCCAAATTGACAAATTGATATCCTTGTTCAGAATAATAATTCAAAACCCTTGGGAGTACAAATTTTAGTTTTTCAAATGACTTGATGCTGTCGTGAAAAACGACGATAGAACCCGCAATGGTGTTTTTCAGCACATTTTGCAAACATTGCTCAGCGCTGATATTTGGATCAAAATCCCCACTCAGTACATCCCACATTACAATCCGATAGTGGTGTTTAAGGAATCGGGTTTGTGAGGGACGAATTTTGCCATAAGGTGGCCTGAAAATATTCGATTCACATATTTTAGAGGCCTTTCTCACGTTGAGCATGTAATCCAGATTATCAGAAGCCCAGCCTGAGATATGGTTATAAGTATGGCTACCGATGGTATGTCCCTGAGACTTCAACTGATGGAAAATATCTCCATATTTTTCGACATTTTGACCTACACAAAAAAAAGTAGCTTTTGCACCGTACTTGTCTAACTCATCCAATACCCATGGCGTAACTTCAGGGATAGGACCATCGTCAAAAGTTAAATAAACTTTTTTTTCTACGGATTCCATCCTCCATATCAGCCCGGGAAGTAATTGCTGAAGAAATTTTGGTGTGAAGCTTAGATACATGAAGTTATTATTGCTGGAGGAATGACTATTTTTGCGCTGAACGGTAAGAATAAATACAAATTTCTTATTTAAAGGTTTAGTTTCGTGTTAAATGATGCCTAATAATTACTAATAATTGACAAAACCAAATCATTTGATGAATCCGGTAAGAGTACGATTTGCCCCAAGTCCGACAGGGGCCTTGCATATAGGTGGTGTACGAACTGCACTATATAATTACTTGTTTGCGAAACAGAATAAGGGCACATTCATACTAAGAATAGAAGATACAGACCAAACCAGATATGTCCCCGGTGCCGAAGAATATATTTTGGAGAGTTTGCGGTGGACAGGATTGATTCCTGATGAAGGATTGGGTTATGGCGGTCCTTATGGTCCATACCGACAATCTGAAAGAAAGGCAATTTATTTAGATTATGCAAAGCAATTGATCCATCTTGGTTATGCCTATTATGCTTTTGATACTACGGATGAGATTGAGGAAATGAAAAAACGACTTGCGTCTGAATCCAATCCAATGCCAAAGTATGATTACCATACAAGGGGGCAAATGAAAAACAGTCTTACAAGGAGTGCTGATGAAGTTGAGAATTTATTTAATGCCAACACGCCATGGGTGATTCGACTGAAGGTGCCTCCATCAGAAACAGTGAGCATTGTGGACAAAGTAAGAGGAGAAGTTAATTTTAATTCAGAGGAGTTGGATGATAAAGTTTTGATCAAATCAGATGGAATGCCTACTTATCATATGGCAAACGTTATTGATGATCGGTTGATGAAAATCACCCACGTTATTCGTGGGGAAGAGTGGTTAAGCAGTACAGCGCACCATGTGTTGTTGTATAGATTTTTTGGTTGGGAAGCCGAAATGCCAGAGTTTGCGCACTTGCCATTGATTCTAAAGCCGAATGGAAATGGAAAATTATCCAAACGGGATGGTGCTCAATTTGGTTTTCCGGTTTTTCCTATAGATTGGAAATCAGAAGAGGGTGAAAATTTTTCAGGATTCAGAGAAGCGGGATTTTTGCCAGGCGCTTTGATCAATTTTTTAGTACTGTTGGGATGGAATCCGGGAACAGAACAAGAAATTTTTACAATGGATGAATTGATTCAAATGTTTTCATTGGAGAAGATTATTAAATCAGGAGCGAGGTTTGATTACAATAAAGCAAAATGGTTTAATTCAACTTACATTCAAAAGGAAGACTTTCAGGTTTTACAAAATCAAGTCAAAGCAATTTTTTCAGAACATGAATTGGATATTAGTGAAGATCAGCTAAAAACTATTTATCATTTGTATAAGGACCGTGCAGTTTTAGTTACTGATTTTTTTCATATGGGTAAATATATTGTATTGCCACCAAGTTCCACCGATGATGAATTCAAGACAAAAAAGTGGAAGCGTGAATGGGCAGATGCATTTATAAATTTAGGAAATGGTTTTAAAGATTTGAAGGAATGGAATCACGATAGTTTGGAAGCAAAGATTAAAGAGTTCATGAATCTGTATCAAATGAAAATGGGAGAGGTCTTGCCATCTATTCGGGTAATGTTATCCGGGACTCCTATGGGGCCGGATGTGTACCAAATGCTTATGGCAGTGGGAAAGGAAAAATCGATTGAAAGAATATATTCAGGAGTGCAACAACTGAGCAATGAATAACTTGCATTCAGTCTTAAATTAAAAGAGTAAAAATGAAAATAAAATTTTGTGGAGCAGCTAAAGAAGTGACCGGTAGTTGTCATTTACTTAAACTGGAAAATGGATTAAGAATTCTTCTGGATTGTGGATTATTTCAAGGAAGAGTGGACAACATAGATCAATTGAATAATGATTGGTTATTCGATCCCAAAGAAATTGATTTAATGATTTTGTCTCACGCGCATATTGATCATTGCGGAAGGATTCCGAAATTGGTAAAAGATGGATTTAAGGGAGATATCTTCTGTACACATGCGACGAGAGATTTGGTTTCCATTATGTTGATGGATGCTGCACATATTCAAGAGCGTGATGTGGAATTTTACAATAAAAGACTTGCAGAAAAAAAACGCAAAAACCCAAAATATAAAGGTCAACATAGAGAACCACTTTATTCTGCTAAAGACGTTGCCAATGCAATGACTCTATTTGTGGGGATGTCTTATGACAGGTTGATAGAAATTTCACCCGGCGTACATTTAATTTTTACCGATGCAGGTCATATACTCGGATCTGCCAGTGTTAATCTCCGGATCAAAACGCAAGGGGATGATCTTCGTTTTGCATTTAGTGGAGATATCGGCAGACCAGACCGGCCAATTCTGAATGATCCACATTTTATGTTGCCTTCAGATTTTATCATTACGGAGTCTACTTATGGGGATAAGTTGCATCTTGAGAAGCCTGCAGAAAAAAATCACCTCATGGAGATCATTCAGTCCACCTGTATCGATAACCAGGGAAAAGTGATCATTCCTGCTTTTAGCTTGGGTCGGACTCAGGAACTTGTTTATATTTTGGATCAATTGGTCAATGAAAAGCGATTGCCAAAAATTCCTGTTTATGTGGATAGTCCACTTGCAGTTAATGCCACCGAAGTGTTCAGAAGTCATTCAGAATGTTTTGATTTCGACCTACACCAGTATATGATTAAAGATCCAGATCCATTCGGATTCAATCACCTCTATTATATTCATGATGTGGCAGAATCCAAAAAACTTAATTTCAGTAAAGAACCTTGCATTATTATTTCTTCTTCAGGAATGGTTAATGCAGGAAGGATCAAACATCATGTTTTCAATAATGTAGAGGATCCTCATAATACCATATTGTTTGTGGGATATTGTTCGCCTGAAACACCGGGTGGAATCCTGAGATCAGGCGCTGAGTTTATTAAAATGTTTGGTGAAGTAAAAAAAGTAAATGCCAAAATTGAAATTATGGATTCATTTTCTGCGCATGGAGATCAAAAAGAGATGAGTCATTTTCTATCTAACCAGCAAAACACAGTGAGCAAAGTTTTTCTAGTTCACGGAGAAGAGCAAACACAAATTGCCTACAAAGGGCATTTAAATAAGATTGGGTTTGATCATGTAGACATTCCGGATCTTGGGCAGGAAGTCATCATTTAGAAAGGAATAAGACTTAATCCGTTAGCAGAAATTTCATTGGATTCTGTGGCGTTTTTCCTTTCCAAACTTCAAAATGTAATTCATGCCTTCCCTGTGGGGTAGCTTTACATTGACCTATGTGGTTTCCTTTTGCAAGGGTTTCTCCAGCCCTGACAAGGACCTTGTCTAAGTTAGAATATACCTGATAGAAGTTTCCTTCTTTACATAAAACCAAGTAAGTCCCGTTAGCAAGTTGACGTATTTGTAATACTTCTGCATTATTGACGGCAGAAACAAAAGAGTTTTTGGATTGGATATCTACGCCGTTGTTTTTTATTTTGACTGCTCGATTATTAGGATCATTTTGGGTGCCAAAGGTGGATACTACAATTCCCTCTTTTAAAGGGAATCGCCAATCTGATTTTAAAGAAGTTGAAATATTTTTATTTTTTGAAAGATCTAGGTTGTTTTCTTTAATTCCACTGCTGACAATGGATTCAATTTTGCTCATTTCTTTTTGATACTTTTTGATTAAGGTCAGCCATTCTTGTTTTTTAGTTTGGTTTTCCGAAATCATAATTTGTTGCTTCTTCAAGTCTTCGGCCAGTTTATTTTTCTCTGTTTCTTTTGAATGAAGCAATTCTTTTTGAATATTTATTTGCTTGAGTATTTCATTTTGTTTTTCCAAAACAAGTTCCTGTGATTTTTTAAATTGAGTATATTTTTCTTTTCTTTCTCTATCCAATTGGTCATACCAGACCCATGACTTTATGATGGCATTTAATTCTGAATGAGGTGCAAATAAATAATTTGCCTTTACCGTATTTCTCTGCATCCATTTTCTGCGAAGGCTCTTAAAGTACTCTTCTTTTAATATTTCCAGTCTATTCAAATTTTCGTGATGTTCTGATTTTAATTTGGTAAGACTTTGGTCCAGTTTTTCTAATTCTTTGGCTGTATTTTCAATGAGCTCATTCCTGTTGGCAATCTGTGTAATCTGGATCTGCATATTTTTAAAAGCAGTCATTTTTTCTTTTTCTGACTGCAATAAAATTTCTTCTGTCTTTTGGATTTGTTTGGATAGGTAATTTCTTCTTTCCGAAGCTGTCTGTGCTTGTAGAGAGTTACTATAGTTCCATGGGCATGAAAACCAAAAAACCATCAAAGGCAGTACGTATCGAAATTTGAAATTATTCATTTTGGACTACCTTGTTTCGTTGGTGTAACTTGCCGGAATGGTAAATTTAAAACTTTCTATTTTTCTGGTGTGTATTTCACTCCATTTTAATTTTACATATTGAATTTCAGAATTGTCTTCATCATAGGTCAATTGAAGGTTGACTGGAATTAAAAAGTGGCCAGATTTTGACAACTCCTTAATAATCATCTGCGCATGTTTACCCGATTGATGAAATGAAGTATTTAATGGAGCATATTCATTAGAAAGCAAAGATGACTGTAAAGAATAGTTTTCAGCTACTCCGTCAACCAATAATGTATCCCTTTTTTGTTGGGTGGTATATTCGGGACCAACAGGCAGATGAATTCCAGAAATAAGTATATTTTGAATGCCATAAAAATCAATTGGTATATTTAATTTTTCACTCCAAACTTTAGTGTCCAATTTTACCCAACTCTGGTTAATTCGATCTATGATAATAATGCTGTCCGGCTGAATAAGCGCACGGGCAACCTCAAAACCTAATTTGCGCAGGCTAAGTATAATAAGGCTATCTTTTTTACTTTGCAGGGTGACTTGAGCAGAAGTGCTGATATCCTGGTTTTCGAATTCCATGTTCCCCTTGAGTGTGAGGTATAGATAATCCTGTCTGAGTTTTAATTCTTCGGTTAATTTATTAATATTAATGGGGGGGTGAATGTAACCGGATTCAGATGATTTTCTTTTTGTTGTACTGCAAGAAAACAGGGTTAACATTATCGCTGAAGCTGCAAATAGAAAATTATCTTTCAAAGGATTAATTTATTTTTTGAAGTAAGGCATTATATTTTAACTTATCTTCTGATAACTCAACAGCTTCTAAGATATATTTTTTTGCATCTGTCGAATTGTTTGATGCAGTGAGAATATAATATGCCAGTTCAAGAATTTCAGGGATATGGGCCTGAGGAAAATTCAAAGCATTTATTATAGATGCCAAGGCAGAAGGATAATCTTTTTTCAGGTAATAAATTTCAGCCAACTTATAATTTCTGAAATATTGAGGAATTGAAATATTATCAGCTGCATTTTTTAGTGCTTCAGCAGAGTATTCCTTGCCGTTTTTTTGACAGTAAACCAGATATTCAAGTTCGCCGCCACTTGCTTTGTTTTTTATTTGCCTCATGGCTTCCCATTGTACATTCGCCTGGGTTTCATTTTTCATTGCGAAGTATATTTTTGCAAGGATCACATGGGCAAGCGATTTATTTATTTCATTTTTTCGGTTGATCAACAAGAAATGTTCTGCGTTTGTAAGTGCTTCTTCGTAGTGGCTGTTGTGATATTGAGTAATTGCTAAAGCGTAATAAGGATAACTGTTGTTAGGGTACTGATCCAAAGCAAGATTGGCATATTTTTCTAAACTTTTCCAATGACTTAGCTGGTATAAACAAAAGATAAGGTTGTCCCAAACCGGATAGGGAACAGAGCCCAATGCAACAGATTTTTTATACCATTCCGCAGCCTTCCATAAATTATTGTGGTGAAAATATATATCTCCTACCAATGCTGCAGATTTTGGTTCTTTTGGGTAAAGTTCTGTCAGCTTTAAAGCAGGTGCAAGCAAAGTTTGTTCCTGAAGACTATCCTGACCATCGGCCAGTTTTTGTAAGGATGGAATCAATATTTTAATAGCCTCATCCAAATTAATTATTCGCTCCACTATACTTTTCATCAAGTCAGCAGAAGACATATTTGCAGGAGGTGCATCGGATTGTTTACGAAAAAGGGGATGTTCCGGATCCAAAAATTTTAGTTTGGCGAGTGCAGCATCTTTTTCCTGAATTTTGTTTTCCGCACTATAACATTCTATCAAACTTGGATACAATTCTTTATGATTTGGGTAATCTTTCAAAGATAATTCTAAAGACTCTGCAGCTTTTTTATATTTCTTTTGGACTTTCAGGATCTCCGCTTTTTTTAAAACCAGGGGAGGCATTGGACCGAATTTGATTTGGGCCTGGTCGAGGATGGTTAATGCCTTTTCGGATTTCTCAGCCTTTAAGTAGTTAATGGCAGCCAAGTCATAGAAAGTATAATTCTGGGGTTCGATTTTGACAAGTTCTTCAAAGACACTTGCCACCTGTTCATATCGTGCAGTTTTTTCCAGCAGATTTGCTTTAAAAACCTTAAACCATTTATTGCCTGGATCGGCAAGTACACTTTCTTGAATCGCAAGAAGAGCTTCTTCATGTCTGGAACTTTTTTCATACAGTCTTGCGAGATAATAATTGACTGTTGCTTTAGTTTCGGGTTCATATCTCATTTTTTCTAAAATGAGGATCGCCTTCTCAGGATTTCCGATTTCTTCTTCCTTGATGGCATCAATAAGTTTGGATTCCAGTTCTATTTGTGTAGTTGTTTTTTGACTGAGGGCAGGTAATTGAATTAGGCAATATAACCCGAATATAAAAGGTATCCGGATACCAATATATCTGGTAAAAAGTAAGAATTGTTTAAATGAGTATAAAATTCCGGCTGTATTCATGTAACTGTCAGACATTGCTTTTTGATAACGAAAAGAAAGACTTTTTATTCGACCTCGGTTACTTTGAGCATGTTAGTACGAAGTTTTTTATGTACAGGCATACTTCCTGTATTCACAATGAAATCGCCGGATTTAACTTTGCCATCCGTCTTTAGAATTTCCACAACATCCTCGATGGTATCATCAGTTGAACTCATTTTGTCATAATAATAACATCTTACGCCCCAAACCAAATTCAATGTCCCCAACATGTGGTGTGCACTGGAAAAGATATAAATGGGGCAGTTTGTTCGGTAAGAGGAAGTTTTAAATGCAGTATATCCGGAGACGGTCAACCCAATAATGGCAGTTGCTTTAATTTCCTCAGCTGTTTTTGCTGCATTAAAACAAACAACATCACTAATAAAAGTGGAAGACTTCTCGGAAGGTTTTGGTCTTCGTGTCTGGAAGGCATAATGTTTTTCAGCTTCCGAGATGATTCGGTTCATGGCTTCCACTACAATCACCGGATGTTTACCCACAGAGGTTTCTGCACTGAGCATTACCGCATCCGCGCCATCGAGTACAGCATTTGCCACATCTGTAACTTCTGCACGCGTAGGGGATGGGTTAGTAATCATACTGTCCATCAATTGTGTGGCAACGATTACCGGTCTGGAACGCTGGATGCACTTGTTTATGATCATTTTTTGCATTGCGGGAAGTTGTTCAATGGGCATTTCTACTCCGAGGTCACCGCGCGCTACCATGATTGCGTTACTGACTTTAATGATGTTATCAATATTGCGGATGGCTTCCGGTTTTTCAATTTTAGCGATCACTTTTGCATAATGACCAGCTGCCGCGATTCTTCGTTGGAGATCTTCCACATCAGAAGACTTCCTCACGAAAGATAGCGCAATCCAGTTGACCGGTTTGGTCAGGATAAATTCAAGATCGGCCAGATCTTTTTCCGTCAAGCAGGGTAAGCTAACTTCGGTGTCTGGTAAATTAACTCCTTTATTGGAAGACAAAATCCCTCCATAAAGACAAATCAGTTTAACAGTATCCTTAAAATTGGTTTCCAGGACTTCAAAAACCAGTTTGCCATCGTCGATCAGAATTTTCTCACCTGGTTTGACATCTCTCGCAAAATGGTCATAACTCATATAGATTTGTTGGGCATTGCCCATACATTCTTCATCTTTAAATGTCAAAATGTCCCCCGGATTCACAGGAAGAGCATTATTCTCAATTAGGCCGATTCTCAATTTTGGTCCTTGCAGGTCGGCCAAAACGCCCACGTGCATGTCAAATTCTTCGTTAATTCGGGTAATATGCTCAATGACAGAGGCATGATTTTCATGTTTGCCATGAGAAAAATTAAGCCGAAAGACCGCTACACCAGCCAAGGCAAGATCTCTCAAGGCTTCATAAGAACTTGACGCTGGGCCGATTGTAGCTACAATTTTTGTGTTATGTAATGACATTTATAATATTTTATCAAACTATGGAACAAAATTAACCCCTATGCATGTTTAGTAGTTGCATAAAATACTTGATAAATTTTAGCTCATTTATTTGAAATGGCTTTTGATATTCATTATTTTTGCGCTCTTATAAAAAAATCTTAATAAAAATGTCAACAATTGCTGAAAGAGTAAAGAAAATCATTATCGATAAATTGGGTGTAGATGAAGCTGAAGTTACGCATGAGGCGAGCTTTGTCAACGACCTTGGCGCCGATTCATTGGATACGGTAGAGCTGATAATGGAATTCGAAAAGGAATTTGACACTTCCATTCCAGACGATCAAGCAGAAAAGATCCAGACAGTGGGCCAGGCTGTAGAATATTTAGAGGCCAACTGCAAATAAGGGAGTTTTTTCAGGAAAACGATTTACCTTTATGATGTCTATCCGGCAAGCCGTCGGAGGGCTTTAACTTAATTGAACTTTTGCATGAGAAGAGTTGTAGTCACTGGTATTGGTGCTTTAACACCTATTGGCAACAACAAGGATGCCTTTTTAAATGGGATAAGGAGTGGCAGCAGTGGAGCCGGACCCATTACTCGTTTTGATGCAACTTTATTCAAAACCCGCTTTGCCTGTGAGCTTAAGGGATTTAATCCGGAAGACTTTCTGGATAAAAAGGAGGCTCGCAAATTGGATCCCTTCGCACAATACGCTTTGGTTGTAGCAGAAGAATGCATCAAAGATTCGAATATCGATCTGGAGTCCGTCAATAGAATGAAGTTTGGCGTAATTTGGGGATCCGGAATTGGTGGTTTTTATACCTTAGAAACAGACCTCTCCGAAGCAGCATTGCACACAGGTGCTCCGAGATACAGCCCTTTTTTGATTCCAAAATTAATTTCTGATATTGCCCCGGGACATATTTCCATCAAATATGGACTTATGGGTGTAAATTATGGAACCGTATCTGCTTGTGCATCGTCCAGTCATGCAATTTCAAATGCATTTGATTTTATACGCCATGGCAAGGCCAACATTATATTGGCAGGTGGTTCGGAGGCAGCCATTACCAGAGCAGGTGTTGGTGGGTTTAGTTCCATGAAAGCGCTTTCAGAAAGAAATGATGATTATGCAACAGCTTCCCGTCCTTACGATAAGGAGAGGGATGGATTTGTTCTTGGCGAGGGTGCCGGTGCATTGTTGCTTGAAGAATATGAACATGCAGTGGCCCGCGGTGCAAAAATTTACGCTGAGCTCTGTGGTACAGGGTTAACCGCAGATGCCTACCATATTACTGCGCCACATCCTGATGGCATTGGCGCTAAGGCAGCCATGGAACTCGCTTTAGAAGAAGCCGGCATGCAACCAGGGGATATTGATTACATCAACACACACGGAACTTCAACACCACTTGGGGATATTGCAGAAGTTAAAGCGATTCAACAAGTTTTTGGAGATCACGCATATGGACTGAACATCAGTTCGACTAAATCCATGACAGGCCATTTGCTTGGTGCAGCCGGCGCTGTGGAATGTATTGCAGGGATTCTGGCTATGAATCACCACTTCATCCCACCTACGATCAATCACTTTACTGACGATCCGGATTTGGATCCGAAACTTAATTTTACCTTTAACCAAGCGGAGCAAAAAACCATTAATGCGTTTTTAAGCAATACCTTTGGATTTGGGGGGCATAACAGTTCAGTGATATTTAAGAGATGCTAGGGTTCTTATTCAGGTTTTTTAAGAGAACAAACCATAAGTATTTTTCAAAGGATAAGTTTTTTGTTGAAAGGCTCAGGACGGTATTGGGCTTTACGCCTTCGAACATTTACCTTTTTAAACTGGCATTTTATCATAAATCCACGCTTAACAATCAAAACAACGAGAAATTAGAATTGTATCAGTCAAACGAACGACTGGAATTTCTGGGCGATGCCTTGTTAAGTTTTGTGGTTGGTGAATATTTATTTAATAAATACCCAAGTGCAAATGAAGGTTTTTTGACCAAGATGCGTTCAAAAATCGTCAAAAGAAAGACCCTGAATGATTTAGCTGAACAAATGGGATTGGATAGATTAATGATGGAATTTAACCAGACTGCGATTTCACAATCCATGTTGGGCAATGCTTTGGAGGCTTTAATTGGGGCCATTTATCTAGAGCGCGGATTTGACTTTACCAAGAGATATATTCTCAAAAAGATACTCCGGAAATACATCAACATTGTGCAACTTGAAACGTATGATGACAATTTCAAAAGTCAACTTTTAGAATGGTGTCAGAAAAATACCAAGGAGATAGATTTCAGAGTAATCAGTAAATATAAAACAGATAAACGCGATCGATTCAAAGTAGGTGTTTTTGTGGATGGCGTAGAAATTGCTTCTGCCGAAGATTACAATAAAAAAAGTGCAGAACAAATTGCATCTGAAATTGCCCTAAATCAATTAAATATTTAAACTTATCCAATGTCTACATGAACTATCCGGTCTTTAAAGCAGGGCGGCTTCCTTCGGCAAGATCAAAAAGGATTGCCGATGGATTAAAGTTGCTTGAAGATTGGATAATTCATTTGTTGAGTCAGGGATTCGAAGTACTTCAAAAGGATGAATCCAGAATTCAGGAAATGGCAACCCGGGCAGTGGATAGCGGCATGCCTGCTATTGGCCGCAGATTAAGAACTCTTCCGTATAAAATAAAATCAGGAAAAGATTGGGTGGAGGAGCTGATGAATGAAATCGGATTAATTTATTTATTTCTGCAAATGGTTAAGGCCAGGGAAAAACATGACTTTATCCATGAAGAAGATCTGCTGGCATTCATGGGCGTAAGTATAAAGAAATCAGATCTCATTAAAGAGACTACACCTGTTGAGGATGATTGGATTTATTTAGGTACGCACCGGGAAAAAGAAGAGAATATTTTAATCCATCGCCATTGGTTTTATGGTCGCAACCAGCATAAGTTTGGACTGTACTTAGAATTTCAGATCAATCGTTTTGTTCAGATTAGAAATTTTGATTTTGGAAAAATGTATTGTGGTTATGTACACTTTTATCCATCAGCTTTGCCCATCAGAATGCATGATGTACCAGAGCAGCATCACATTATCCCGGAGCAAATATCCTGGAAGACTCATGACGTTAAAGAATATCTCGATGTCTTGACCAAGGCTTTATTGCGTAACCCTTTCCTGAAACAAATGCCGGCTTTAATCAGAGATTCTAAAACGATCAAGATTGAGGACAGATGGTTTTTAGTTGGGGTAGATGGAGTTTCTATTGAATTAAATGCAACAGTGGATAAAATATGGCATTTAATGTCTTACCAAATGGATGACACGACTGTCGTCATTGGTGAATATGAGGATAGAAAAATTTTTCCTCTTGCTGTTTATTCTCATGGATACCTCAGAAAAATTTAATGGAAGTATTCTGTTAATTTTTATTTACAGATTTCCCATTTACCTAAATAAGTATTTTTTTTTAGTGTATATATTCCGACTTAGAGTAATTAAAAAATTGATTCAATATTTGTATAAGAGAATTTTAATTTTCAATTTATAGTTTTAACTCTTTACCCTTCTATAAGAGAATCCAATTAGAATTATAAAGAAAACAGAATTATAGGATTAATTCCATCTTACTTTTGAAGCAGCGTAAATTGTAATCGCGATAAGCAGTCCATAAAATGAATATAAGACAAGGTTAGCTGCTTTTTGATGATGAACCTTATGGAAGTAGTACACCAAGGCAGATACGAGTCCGCATAATACAGTTATTGAGCCAAAGGTCAGTTTTGTATTCAGGCTCGCATCTTTAGAACCTGTAGGCATGTTGAATAAGATAAAACAGTTATAAAGGAATAAGGCTGTAATTCCGAGCAACCCATAAAATAGGAATTTAAACATCTAGATATCTATTTTAAATCAAGGCATTAATATATACCTCTACAAACCTAATCATTATTACTCCACCGATTAAATTTGATCGCCTAAATTTGAAGGTTAAATCAAAATAAAAGTGAATGGTCAAGTTTAAAAGCCATAAATAAGCAGAGTTGCGTTGTATTCGGGAGTTAATTGTAAAGTATACCAAATAAACAAATCATCGGGGCAGATGTTAGTCCTCCGATTTCAAAAGAAAAAATTAATACGTGGATTCACTGACTCAAATGGTTTTGGGAGCTGCATGCGGAGAAGCGGTTCTAGGAAGAAAAATTGGAAATAAAGCTTTGATATGGGGTGCATTTGCCGGCACCATACCAGACCTGGATGTGCTGTCCAATTTTTTTATGGGAGATCTCGATGCGCTTGCCTTCCACCGTGGACCAATGCATTCCTTATTGTTTGCCTGCATCATGCCTTTTCCATTGGCCTGGATGGTATTGAAATTTTACGGTTCCGGAATCTACAATCGAAAGGAATATCGGACGGTTGGTTTTATCACGAGTACTTTATTTTTTATACTCATGGCAGGGATATTGAGCTTTCTACTCATCTTCCTGATTGGATCTAAAGGATATTTTCTACCTGTTTTATTGGCCATTGGTTTGTATTTTCTAATCAAAGATCTGTATAAGGAGTATTTAACAAAAGACCAGGAACATCCACAAGTTTCTTATAAAGAGTGGGCATGGTTGTTTTTCTATGCCATTGTCACGCATCCGATTCTGGATGCTTTTACCACCTTTGGAACCAGATTGTTCTGGCCTTTTTCGGATGTAAGAGTTTCTCTTTCCAACATCTCTATTGTAGATCCTATTTACACCATTCCTTTTCTCGCTACTGTAATCGCCTGTGGTTTTTATTCACGTACAGATCGCAGAAGGCAAATTACCAACTGGGTGGGGATTGGGGTGAGTTGTTTCTACATGATGGCCACTATGTCCACAAGAAAGCATGTAGATAAAGTTATGGAATCATCACTAAGTAAACAAGGAATTGTACCTGATAAGATGATTTCTACACCTACTATTTTTAACAATATTCTTTGGTTTTCGATAGCCCAGAAGGACAGTAATTATTACTGTGGGTATTATTCCTTATTCGATAAGGAGCGGAAAATTGATTCAATCAGGGTATTACCCCAAAATCAATACCTGGTTAAAGAGTTTATGGATCAGAAAGAGTTAAAAATTCTGACTTGGTTTAGTGAACAGTACTACAATCTGATGGATTTGGGGAATGGTCGTTTACAATACAACGATTTAAGGTACGGGACGCTTAGTTTTAAATTTGATGATCCCAAAGATTTTATTTTTCATTTTAATCTGACAAGAGAGGGAGACCACTTAAAAGTATTGCCTGAACGGGAGAGGCCTAATCGAGACCCGGAGGAATTGCAAAAATTCTGGGAGCGATTAAAGGGAAACTGAAGGACGAAATAATTTAACTAAGAAATTATTTTCTTTCAACCAAATCAAACCTGACAGCCTTCAAGCCAGGAAATGAATCTACTCTTGAATACTGTTCTATTTTTAATCCATAATCACCCATTACCGGAAACACCGTATTCAAAATGAGTGGGATTTCTGCAGTGCAGGTTCCCATGTTGCAAGTCCCATTTGGTTTTCCGGCAGCATCCAGCAATTCAAGAGATACTTCCTGGGTTTGGACCGATTTATCAGGATAAGAAGAGTGACACCTGACATAAATATTTTGGTATTTCAGTTGGTCATCATGTCGCACATACAAAATCAGGTCATAGGCTTTATGAGTATCCTGAATGGACCAGTTGTATTCGAGCGGTTGATTGTATGTCCAGATCTCTTTGGGAAATTTTATTTCTTTTGAATAGAATGGCCTTCTGCAGGACAGGAAAGAGAGAATGCCAAAGGTCAAAACAAATAAGAGGCTAGATGTCGTTCTATGCATTGAAAAATTCTTTCATCCGGTCGAAAAAGCCTTTTTCTTCAGCGGAAGGATGCGGCTGAAAATTGTTCATACCTCTCATTTTTTCCAACATGGCTTTTTCTTCATTAGTGACACTCTTTGGTGTCCAAATATTTACATGGATCAAATGATCACCTTTGTCATAAGATTGCACAGATGGAATGCCAAGGCCTTTAAGGCGGAAAATTTTTCCACTTTGTGTTCCAGGCGGAATTTTTATTTTAACAGGATTTCCCAGAGTTGGGACTTCAAATTGATGGCCTAAAGCAGCGTCGGCAAAATTGATGTATAGATCATAATGGATGTTCATGCCATCCCTTGAAAATAATTCGTGAGGTTTTTGTTCGATATTGATCAACAAATCTCCGGTCATGCCTCCATTGGCCCCTGCATTTCCTTTACCCCTTAAGGAGAGTTGCATGTTGTCTTCTACTCCTGCAGGGATTTGGATTTCGATCGTTTCCTCACCCATTTCGACGCCACTACCTCGACAACTTGTACAATTGTTGGCTATTTGTTGACCTGTTCCATTGCAAGTAGGACAGGTTGTGGTGGTCTGCATCTGACCCAGGAATGTGTTTTTAATTTGTCTTACGTATCCTGAGCCATTGCAACTTCCGCAGGTTTTTACCGATTTAGCATCCTTAGCACCACTTCCGTGACAGGTCTTGCAGGTTATTTGTTTTTTAACCTTTATTTTTTTGGTCACGCCGGTAGCGATCTCCTCCAGTGTCATGCTAACCTTAATGCGCAAATTACTACCCTTCTGGCCACCGGATCTGCCGCCTCTACCTCCTCCTCGTCCACCGAAAAAGGCATCAAATGGACTTCCTCCATCCCCAAATATATCTCCAAAATTTTCAAAAATGTCTTCCATGGTCATTCCGCCATGACCATTGAAACCTCCACCTGCCTGAGGATCTACTCCGGCATGTCCATAGCGGTCGTATCGGGCTTTCTTGTCGGGATTGCTAAGGATTTCATAGGCTTCTGCAGCTTCCTTAAATTTATCTTCCGCAGCTTTATCGCCCGGATTGCGGTCCGGATGATGTTGCATTGCCATTTTTCGATAAGCTTTTTTGATCGTATCCTCATCCGCATTTTTGGAAACGCCCAATACCTCGTAAAAATCTCTTTTTGCCATATGGTCTCTTTAAGAAAAGTCTGATAATGGAGTATGGAAAAAATTATTTTCCAACGACCACCTTTGCAAACCTTATTATTTTATCGTGCATGTAATATCCCTTTTCCACGGTATCTACAATTTTGCCTTTCATTTCTTCAGAAGTGACAGGAATTTCAGTGATTGCCTCATGGATGTTAGGGTCAAAAGGCATACCGTTGGATTCCATGGCTTCCACTCCTGAATTTTTCATAATGCCTATTAATTTGTGGTGCATCAGTTTCATGCCTTCAGGAAAAATCAAATCATTTTTTTGTTCCTCTGCCAATTTTTGTGCCCGGTCAAAATCGTCTAACACAGGAAGAATGGTTTGCACAAAATCCTGCGCCGCAGTCTTAATTAATTCGATGCGCTCTCTGGTGGTACGTTTTTTATAATTATCAAACTCAGCAAATAACCTGAGGTATTTGTCTTTTTGTTCAGCCAGTTCTGCTTCAAGCTTTTCCTGTGAATCTGTCTTGTTTTCTGTATTTTGAGGTTGAGATTCCTGAGGGGTAGTTTGGTCTATATGCTCGATCTCAATTTCATGTCCTGACATTTTATGCTCTTCTGAACTCATAATTCTTAATTGTTTAACGAATATTTATCTGCTCAATATACTTGCCATTTTGATTTTTCGGTCAAATTGTCAGTTTGCCGGGTGGTCTTTTGCCAGGTAGTCGTCCAGTTCCTTAATGTCAGGGTCAGAAAGGATTATTTTGCCACCGGGCCCGATCAGAAATTTGGTGGGCACTTGTTTGATGCCAAAAATAGAAGCCATGGGGCTCTTGAGCATTTGGGTTTCGACGATGTGGCCAGGCCAGACCAGGCCATCTTTTTCAATGGCTTTTAAGGCAGATTCCCGATCTTGTTCGAGGGCCACGCTTAAAAATTTTATCCCGGAAGCCGACTTGAATTTCCTGTCCTTGTATTTGTCATACATCATGGCAAGAATCGGGTTTTCTCGTCGACAGGGTGCGCACCAACTTCCCCAAAAGTCTAGTAGAAGGTAGTAGCCCCGGTAATCTGAAAGGCTGATATTTTGGCCATTGATGTCCGTAGTGGTAAATGCAGGGGCATCTTCACCAAACACCAGCATAGGCTTGAAGTAGAAATACCTGACAATTAAGAAAGATGCAATTAACGCGAGTCCGATGAGAAAGGATCTAAACATATTTTATAAAGCTTACACAGAGTTAATGGTTTTAATTCCAAAAAGTTGACAGATGGAGATGCACAGGCTTTAAGTCTAAAGAACTACTTTTGGAAAAAATTAAGGATCCGCCAGAATTATGAAAAAAACTATTATCCCGGGCACCCTTCCCACATCTGATCTCCATCAATACTTGTTGGGATCCGTTGCGCCAAGACCCATTGCATTCGTCAGTACTATAGATGAGCAAGGAAGAACCAATCTGGCTCCATATAGCTTTTTTAACGCCTTCAGCAGCAATCCTCCCATCCTTGTGTTCTCCTCAAATCGCAGAGTGGAAGGCAATACCACAAAAGACACCTTGCACAACATTATGGTCGGCAAGGAATGTGTAGTCAATGTGGTTAATTATGAAATTGTGCGGCAGATGATGGTCTGCAGTGTGGATTTTCCACATGAAATCAGTGAGTTTGAACAATCGGGATTGACACAAGAAAAAGCCAGTCAGGTAAAAGCTCCGATGGTTCTTGAATCTCCGGTAAACATGGAATGCGTAGTTCAGGAAATTATCCCATTGGGAGACCAGGGTGGAGCGGGTCATCTGATTATTTGTAAAGTGGTGTGCATGCACATCCGGGAATCGGTACTTGATGAGAATGGCCGGATAGATCCGCATAAGATTGATCTGATGGGCAGGATGGGTAGAGCATTTTATGTAAGGGCCAGCGGAAAATCAGTGATGGCAATGCCTCAGACACAACATCTACCTATCGTAGGATATCCAAACCTTCCAATGCATATAAAAACGAGTAAAATTCTTACCGCAAATGATATTGGTATTCTATCCGGGTTAAAAAATTGGCCGGATAAAATTCATTCTCTGGAGCTACTTAAAGAGGAAGAACAATATGATCTGCTTGTCAAAAATAAAGAGGACATTACAGCTCATCACCAATTAGCCAGGAAATTTTTTGAGGAAGGGAAGATTGAAAAAGCTTGTGCAGTGTTGGCTGTTTGTTAGTTTTGTTAGTTAAACATAAATTCTTTTAAATTGGCAAAATATCCTGATTCTTTCCAGCTGATTCTACAAAATGTGTCCAGACACATTAGCCTGAATGCAGCAGAAATAGAGCGTTTTTTTTCAGTGCTTCATGTTAAAAAATACAAAAACAAACAATTGATTTTATCTGAAGGTGAAATATGTTACAATACCTGGTTTGTTACAAAGGGATGTCTCAGAGGCTATACCACAGATCAAAATGGTTTTGAACATGTGTTAAGTTTTGCTCCGGTAGATTGGTGGATTGGGGATATTTACAGTCTCATTTCACAAAAACCAGGGACACTTAATATTGAAACATTGGAGGCTTCAGAAGCCATATTGCTGCACAGAGAGCATCAAGAATTATTGTATGCTGATGTGCCAAAGTTTGAACGTTTTTTTAGAATTATCATTGAAAAATCTCTGGTACACAACCAACAAAGATTGATAGAAAATCTGAGCCTTTCCGCGGAAGATCGCTATGAAAAATTCTGTCTTCGATATCCTCAATTGGTCAACTATCTGCCTCAAAAACAAATCGCTTCCTATATTGGTGTTACACCTGAGTTTTTTAGTAAAATGAAAAGCAGATTTTACAAAAAGTAAATTTATAAAAATAAGTCATTGAGAATTCTGCTGGATTTATACAAAATGAAAACACTGAACAGTGGTCTGGGTCAGTTTTCCAAGAATTTTGCTGAAACGGCATTGCGATGGACACCTTCAGAATATCAATTGAATTTTTTATTGCCTGCGGGATCAAATTTTGATACACAGCATACCCCTGCGATCAGTGCCAATTTATGGAGAAGATATTTTCCGCAATTCAATCCAAATTATGATTTGTGGCATAGCTTACAACAGTATCCGTCTTTTTTTCCTAATTCAAAGACCAAACAGTTACTTACCGTCCACGACTTAAATTTTTTAATTGAAAAATCAAAAGTCAAACAGCAAAAATATCTGGATATCCTAAAACGAAATATCGAAAAAGCTACCGCGATAAATTGCATTTCAGAATATACAGCTTCGGTATTAAAATCCAGGATAAATGTAGAGGGGAAACCGATGCGGATAATTTATTGTGGAAGTAAAGTGCAAGAATTTCCGGAATTCGTTCCAGATTTTCCCTGGCTGAAAAAGAAATATTTTTTTAGTGTTGGCATATTTAATGCAAAGAAAAATTTTGAAGTGTTGATTCCGTTGATGAATTATTTTGAAGATTATATGCTGGTTATAGCTGGGAATCATCAAACAGCCTACGGAAATAAAGTAAAGGATCTAATAGAAAAGCACCAGCTTCAAAATCGGGTAATGCTCCCGGGGCAAATTAGTGAAGAGGAAAAGTATTGGCTATATGCACACACAGAGGCATTATTATTTCCATCCTTGGCAGAAGGATTTGGATTGCCAGTAATTGAATCCATGAGTCAGGGAAAGCCGGTTTTTCTCAGCAGAGAGACCGCCTTACCGGAATTTGGAGGTGATTTAGCTTATTATTTTGAATCCTTTCAAGCAGAGGAAATGGCGAATTTTATCCAAGAAAAATTGAGTTTATTTTCTCAAAATGGTGTTGAACTAAAGGGAAAATTGAAAGATCAGGCAGCAAAATTCAGTTGGGAGAATTGTCTGAATGCATATTTAAGTTATTACAGTGACATCCACTCCATGAAGAAGTAATATTTTATTAGCGGGTGATCACTATTTTGGATACTGCCCCTTCACTCGTTTCAAAATCTTGTGTACTGTTGGCGAACACTAAATAAGTTCCGGAGCTT
The DNA here is from genome assembly GCA_016713905.1 of Candidatus Vicinibacter proximus. Lineage (NCBI taxonomy): Bacteria > Pseudomonadati > Bacteroidota > Saprospiria > Saprospirales > Saprospiraceae > Candidatus Vicinibacter > Candidatus Vicinibacter proximus. Next base: position 203,397 of record JADJOE010000002.1, on the reverse strand, counting down.
ACGGGTTTGCCAAGATAATCCTTTCCATACCAAATTGCCGTTCCCCCATTTGCTAAAGTTTCAAAAACAAGTCGACCTGTGAGGTCTGTGATTTTTACGCGGGCATCTCGTGCAAGACCTGAGATGGCTACCGGGCCGGTATAATCCGCATGAACCGGATTGGGATAAACAAGAATGTCCGTCGTGAAAACATCTTTGGCAAATGTAGCCTCTGTCCGGTAAACTTGGATTCCTCTTTCTGTACCAATCCAAACATCACCATTTTTCTGATTGATGGCAATATCAAAAATAGCGTTACTCATCAATGGGCTATTTTCTGTATTAAAAATATACACTTGCTCATCACCGGCAGAAGACTGAACGTATAATCCATTTCTTGTACCAATCCATTTGCGGTTTGCTCCGTCAATTGCGATACTCAGGATATCTTCTGTTTCCAATAAATAACCAATGATACCATCCTGATCCACTTTCCTTCTCGAGCCTTTACAATTGCCCTCAAAAATGGAAGCGCCGCATTCAAAAATGACCGGACCCTGATTAGTCCCCACCCAAACATCACCATCGAGATCTACTTCAACTGTATTGATTAAATTGGAGGTGAGTGAGCTATTGGAAGTATTTAAAATTATGCTGCGGTCGTCTCCCGGATTTGCAGGATCTCCTTCATCAAAAACCATCACTCCGGATTCTCTTCTTGGAATGATCCATTTGTAACCATTACGGTCTACTGTGACACCGATGATTTCCGTGCTAAAACCCGGTAGGTCATACGCCTGCCAGTTGCCATCTTTAGATAAAGAAACCAAAGGTTTTGTTGCCAGAAAATCACATGCCCATAAGGACTTATCTTTTGGACTGATGGCAATGCTGCTTACACGCACTCTGGTCTCATCTCCTTCTGCAACGCCAAGGGCAGAATTGGTTTGATCAAAAAGTGTATATTCATTTTTAGCACGATCATATTGCAAAATGCCTCGGTGGTAACTTGCAAAATAAATTTTTGAACCATCGGCTGTTTCTGCAACATCGACAATATCCCGTATATCTTTTTCATTAAACAAGGGCAAGTTGGATCCATTTATCACATCCCATTTCTTATCCTTATAGGTGTATATACCTGTAGTTTTAAACCGATATTCAAAACGATTGACGATCGATCCACTTGCAATATAAATTCCGTCCGAACCGCTGAATATTTTTTGATAATCTTCATTGAATGGTCCGCTGATGTAAATGGCTTCGCAAGATGAATTAAAATCATTCATGTATCTGAAACCCCAACGATTATCCGCATACCAGATTCTTCCATTTTCTTCCTGCTCCATGCCAAGATTCATGGAAGCGCATTCACCGGTATATTCTTGCCATCCGGTCGATTCCTGGTAATACGCAATTTTTGTATTGCAGTTGGCATTACACTTTAAGTTTAAAATCAAATGTTTTGTTCCCGCTTTCACAAGCTGAGGAGAATATCCCTGACTGGAGTAAGAAGGAATAAATTGTACATCATCTGTAACAAATAATCCAATTGAATTGGCGGTATAAAGTTTATTTTCCCAAATAGCCAGCGAGGTGTATTCTATTGTTGGGTTTAATCCTTCGCTTACACCCAGTAGTTGCCAACTTCCAAAATCCTGTACCAAAAGATTTTTTTTCAAATCAAATTTGTACAGGCCTTTAGCGGTGGCGCTGTATAGAGCATCCTTAAATTGAATAGTAAAATTAATTTTAAGGTTTGGGGTGAAAGCTGTGTAAGCTATGGCACCTGTTATTAGATTCAGGTAACTGATGCCATAATCTGCATTGATAAAAACATGTTGTGCATCCCCATGCGAAATGGATCGGATGGTTTTGTTGATGGGCACATTGTTGTAAATTTTTATATCCGGAACTGCAGATACTCCATCTTCTTTTACCAAATCCAACAGTCCATCAGAGTATGCAACAATAAGGGTTTTGGATTCAGGATGAAAATAAATACAATTTATCTGGCTGCCGGATAAACCTTCCGTGCGTGTGATTTTCTTTGAACTGAAATCACTTTTGTCTATTTGCAGCAGGGAGAAAGCGGTTGCGTAGTAAATATAATCCTTACTTTGGGTGATTTGAAGACCATTGTTGTAGGGAAGATGAGTAACCCACTGGCCTATAAACAATTCAGATTGCGCGCACGCAAACAAAGGAAGAAAAAGGATTAGCAGAAAAGGCTTCAGCATATTTATTGCATTTAACAGCTAGGTATTAACGCAATTTGAAAGTAAAAAGTCTAAGCCTGAGTAAATTTTATCTCAAGCTTAGACTTGAAATATGTGCTCAAAAATTAATTCAAGTTTTCTGGCTGGTCCGGTTTCATTTTTTTGGAAGCCTGTTCTACATCTTTGGTCGCCTTCGTAAGCGCGTCAATCTGAGATTTGCGATCAGATTCCCTATGCAACGCAATACCGGTTGATTTGCCATTAAAAGTGAAGCCTTTGGCATCTGTATCTAAGGTAATGCTTTCATCCTTGACAAGGTCGTTAGAAAGAAGCAGCTTGGCCAATTCGTTGACCACTTCTTTTTGAATCACCCTTTTCAATGGTCTGGCACCAAATTGAGGATCGAATCCAAGATCAGCCAACAGATTTAATGCGTTATCCTTTATGATCAATTCGACACCTTGTTCTTTGAGATTGCGGGTTAAGCCTTTCAATTGGAGCCCGGCAATTTTTTTGATTTCTTCTTTGGTCAATGGCAGGAACATGATTTTATCATCTATCCTGTTCAAGAATTCAGGCCTTACACTGGATTTTAATTTTTCAAAAACTTCTAATCTCGTTGTCTCAATGATTTCTGTGCGGTGTTTATCGCCGACAGCTTCGAGGTCTTCAAAATTCTCCAGAATAATTTCCGAGCCAACGTTAGAGGTCATGATAATGATGGTGTTTTTGAAATTGGCGATGCGACCTTTATTATCCGTCAAGCGCCCATCATCCAATACCTGAAGCAGAATGTTGAAGGTATCCGGATGTGCTTTTTCAATTTCATCCAGCAGCACGATAGAATATGGTTTGGTGCGAACTGCTTCTGTCAATTGACCTCCTTCATCGTAGCCAACGTAGCCTGGAGGAGCGCCTACTAATTTGGATACGGCATGGGATTCCATGTATTCACTCATGTCGATGCGGGTCATGGCTTTCTCATCATCGAACAGCACTTCGGCCAAGGCTTTTGCGAGTTCGGTTTTACCAACACCTGTTGGGCCAAGGAAAATAAATGAACCGATTGGTCTGTTGGGATCCTGGAGACCTGCTCGACTTCTTCTTACGGCATCAGAGACAGCACGCACAGCTTCAGCCTGACCGATCACCCGTTTGCCCAATTCTGTTTCCAGCTCAAGAAGTTTTTCACGTTCTGATTGCAACATTTTTTGGAGTGGGATTCCGGTCCATTTACTGACTACCCCGGCAATGTCATTTGCGGTGACGGTATCAGAAGTAAAACGGCTTCCTTCCGGAAGAATTTTTAATTTATCTTCAGCAGTCTTCAATAAGAGTTCCTGTTCTTTCAGGTCACCATATTTTAACTTAGCCACCAGACCAAAATCAGATTCACGTTCTGCTTTTTCGGCGGCAATATTTATTTCGTCAATTTTTTTCTTGATGACCTGGATTTCATCTACGATTTCTTTTTCAGCCTGCCAGCTTGCTTTTAAGGAAGCAAGTTTTTCTTTGGCATTAGCTAATTGTTCTTCGATGAATTTTATTTTGACATTTTCTTTTTCCCTTTTTACGCCTTCACGCTCAATTTCCAATTGACGCACTTTACGATCCATCTCATCCACTTCTTCTGGAACGCTGTCCAGTTCCAAGCGTAATTTTGCACAAGCTTCATCAATTAGGTCAATGGCTTTATCAGGGAGTTGACGATCGGAGATGTATCGATGAGATAATTCTGCAGCTGCAACAAGCGCTTCATCCAAAATAGCAATCTTGTGATAGACTTCATATTTATCCTGTACACCCCTAAGGATAGAGATGGTATCTTCTACAGAAGGTTCATCAATGATTACCGGCTGGAATCTTCTTACCAGAGCCTTATCATTTTCAAAGTATTTTTGGTATTCATCCAGTGTAGTGGCACCGATTGTGTGTAATTCTCCCCTTGCAAGTGCAGGTTTTAGAATATTTGCTGCATCTATGGAACCGCTGCCACCGCCGGCACCAATGAGTGAGTGGATCTCATCAATGAAGAGAATTATTTTACCATTGGATTCATTAACTTCTTTAACGACCGCTTTTAATCTTTCTTCAAATTCACCCTTGTATTTTGCACCTGCAATCAATGCAGCCAAATCGAGTGTAAATATTTTTTTCTCTTTAAGATTTTCGGGAACATCATTCTTGACAATCCGCCAGGCAATACCTTCCACTATTGCAGTCTTACCAACCCCGGCTTCTCCAATGAGTATTGGGTTGTTCTTTTTTCTGCGTGAAAGAATATGCAGAATCCTTCTAATCTCTTCATCTCTGCCGATGATGGGATCCAGCTTTCCACTTTCCGCGGCGGCATTTAAATTTACGGCAAACTTGTTCAGTGCGTTGTATTGTTCATCACCACTTGCTTCACTGACCTTTTTTCCCTTGCGCAATTCGATGATGGCCTGCTTCAGGTTCTCATAGTTGACGTTGTTTGCTTTTAGAATTTTAGAGACGCTGTCATTGCCTTTTAAAAAAGCCAACAGAATTAACTCTAATGAAATAAACTCGTCGCCAAACTCGGTCATTATTTTTTTGGCATTGATCAAGACCTGATTGGCCTCATTGGAGAGGTATTGTTTATCTGCACCGGAGACTTTTGGTAGTTTTCTGATTTCAGCATCCAACTCTGATTTAATTTTTGGGAGTTTGGCGCTCATTTTTTGGAAGAGAAAATCACACAGGGATTCATCTACTTCGATCACACCTTTACAGAGGTGCAGGGAGTCCACCACTTGCTGATCCAGGTTTTGAGCAATTTGTTGAGCTCTTAGAATAGCATCTTGAGATTTGATGGTAAAATTTTCGTATGTCATTAATCAGATTTTAGCTAATCGCATCAAAAAATTATCCAAACTTACTTTTCGGAAAATTTGGCAGTGAATCTACTGTAAATACTGACAAATTTACTTGATCTTTGAAGTAAAGTAGGAAATAATTTCCGATTTAATTTGTGGGAATATAAAGAAGAGATTTTTGGATTGATGCTGAATTTATGGTAAGAACTTCTTCGTATTGATCTTATTACTTCTGTTTACTAAAATGATTAAGTCCACGAAAGAATTAGAGAATTAGAGAAATTGAAAATTAGCCAATTAGTATTCACGTACCTTTTAATTGGTACTACTTTAAATAAGTATAAAGTTTGACGCTTTGAAGCATCAAACAACCGTGGTTATTTCGAGCTTCCGAGCTTGAAATTCACAGGGAGTTTTGCAGGTATTATTTGTAATCTTCATTATTAAAATATTAGCTAATTTTCAAATTCTCAAATTCTCTTTAGTGCGTTGGTTATTTCGAGCTTCCTAGCTTGAAATTCACGTGGTGTTTAAAAGCCCCAATTTTTATGTACTTTTTTTATTTGCGTTTAGTTTGACGCTAGGAAGCATCAAACAACCACGCCGTTAGTTTGACGCTGGGAAGCATCAAACAACCACGAAATAATTTTCAAATTCTCTAATTTTCAAATTTACTTGTAGTCGCTTTCCATAAAATCTTCTGCAATCAGGCGCAATACTTTTTTTGCGAGGGAGAGGTTATCATTAGTAATTACGTAATCGAAGTATTTGCAATATTCCAGCTCTTCGGCAGCACGTTGTAATCTTTTTTCTATAACCTCCGGAGATTCTGTGCCTCTTTTTGTCAGACGATCTCTTAAAACTTCTAGTGAAGATGCTTTTACATAAATCGTAAGCACATTTTCATAACCTTGTTGTTCGACAAAGTGAGCGCCCTTTACATCAATATCAAAAAGCGCCATTTTTCCTGCTTTCCAAATTCTTCGGATTTCTGAATGCAGGGTACCGTAAAACTGGTTTGTATATACTTCCTGATATTCGAAAAGTTTACCTTCGCTGATCAGGTTTTTAAATTCATCGGGCGATACGTAATAGTAATTTTCTCCATCCACTTCACCGGGTCTGGGGCTTCTGGTGGTGGCAGAAACAGAAAAGGAAAGATTTTCAAATGTCTCCAGCAAGTAATTGGCGAGGGTGGTTTTTCCACTTCCGCTGGGTGCAGTAAGAATGATGATCTTTCCCTTCAGTGTACTCATAGAATGTTGGCAAGTTGTTCTTTTACCTTTTCCAGTTCGTCTTTCATCACCACCACCATTTTTTGCATGGGAGAGTATTGAGCTTTTGCCCCGAGTGTATTTATTTCTCGGCCCATTTCCTGACTGATGAAATTGAGTTTCTTAGATTTGCTCAACACTTTAGTTTTGAGTTCGTCAATAAAGTAATCGCAGTGTTGTTTTAGTCTCACTTTTTCTTCCGTGATATCCAGGCGTTCAAGGTAGTAAAGCAACTCTTGTTCGAATCTGTTTTTATCTATATTTTCATTTGCGAAAGTAGAGTTGAGCGATTTCAATATTCTGTCTTTCAACATCTGCATTCTGTCCTGCTCGTATTGTTCGAGATCTTTAAGATGGTCCATGATGATTTTCAACCGAAGGATAAAATCATTTTCGATAATGGTCCCTTCGATAGATCGGAAGTCGTTCAATTTTTCTATTGCCTCATTGAGTACCTGCAAAGTAAATTCAAATTCTTCCTCATCCAGATCCGTCTCATGGGATTCTATGACATTAGGAAACTGGAGGATGGCATTCAGGATGTCTGTTTTACCAAGGTCTATTCCAAGTTCCTGGATCTGATTGTAAAAAGAGGTGAATAATTTTTTATTCAGGCTAAATTCTTCGTCTCCTTTTGATGATACCACCGAAATAACCACATCTAATTTTCCCCTGACGACAGATTCGTTTAGCAATTTACGCAACTCCAATTCCTTTTGTTTGTAGGCATTTGGAAGTTTGAGACGAAAATCATTGATTTTAGAATTCAGACACCGGATTTCTACGGTAATTTCTTTGTCGCCATATTGCGATTTTACGTGGCCGTAGCCGGTCATTGAATAAACCATGCAATTATTTTTTGCGAAGGTAGGAAGATTCGCTTAATGTGGGCAGAGTTATCGGGGAGCGAAAATTTGTTGGGTAAGTTTTGGAGATTTGGATTATTTTTGGCTTATTCCTGTCTATGTGGTATTCTATCTTATTGATAGAGAAAAGCTTAGAAAAATAATTTTTACAAAAAAGTTGGTTAAAAATTTTGAGTTCGGGTTAAAATTGCGAAATTTGCACACTCTTTTAAGAGAAAAATTCATAACTGTCTAAATATCAAGCAAATGAGAAAAGCTGATTTGGTCTCAATAATCTCGGATAAGTCTGGAGTGCCTAAGGTTGATGTATTGGTTTCCCTTGAAATGTTTTTCAAGGAAGTTAAAAGTTCTTTGGCAAACGGGGAGAATGTCTTTATCCGTGGTTTTGGTTCTTTTGTAGTAAAAAAACGGGCAAAAAAGATAGGCAGACACATTAAAAAGAATGTGGCCATTGAAATTCCAGAGCATTTTATCCCTTCCTTTAAGCCTGCAAAAATATTTGTGGACCATGTGAAATTGGGTACTGAACCGGAGGGCGCTGCTTACGAAGATGATGTAGAAGAATAGGCATGTTGAGGAATCCCGGCCGAATAGCTTTGCTTTTTTTAGGATTTATTGTCTTCAGTTATTTTGCTTTTGACATTGTGTCCGCTGATTTAAAGAGTTCAGGCGAAAAGGGTGATCGCAAGTTGTCTGAGACTTCCGAAATAAATAAACTAGCTGAACAGGCTACTAAGGATCTTAATCCAGATCAGAAAGCTGAGCTGGAAGAATTGAAAAAGAGTTTGAATTCTGGAGAAGAGGATTTGGCTAAGTCAGCATCTTTAAAAGCGATATCCGGATTCTGGTATCGAATGCAAAGAATGGACTTGGCAGGGGGATATGCAAATCAGGTCGCTGAAATTGAAAAGACAGCAGAAGCCTGGGGTATTGCCGGGACGACATTTCTGGCCGGTCTGGATCAGATGAAATCAGAGAAGGATAGGCTTTATTGTCGGGAGAATGCGGAAAAAGCATTTGATTTAGCGATTTCTTTGGCACCGGACGAACCACAGCACCAGATGAATAAAGCCTTATGCTTGGTAAAAATGCCTGATGAAGAGCCCATGAAGGGAATTATGGCTTTGTTGAATCTGGATAAAAAGTATCCTGATTATCTACCCTTGCAAATTACCTTAAGCCAACTGGCGATTCAGACAGGTCAATGGGAAAAGGCCAAAAAACGACTTGGGGTTATTTTGGAAAAGACTCCGAATCAAAGGGAAGCTAACTGTCTGATGGTAGAACTGATCACAGGAGGACAATTGAACGAAGATCCAGAACCATTCAGGAAATTATGTGAGGTGAAATAGAAAATTAAGCACTTCACCGACAAAAAGATTTTAAAGAAACTATATATAAATTTATAATTATGCCTTGCGGTAAGAAAAGAAAAAGACATAAAATCGCGACTCACAAACGTAAGAAGCGATTGAGAAAAAACAGACATAAGAAAAAGAACAGATAGATTGATCAGGCGGGACAGAGGTGTTTTCCGAAGAGTTCGTGATTTAACCTTGACCAGGTGGAAGATATCATCCCAAGTCCAAATTATTCTTTCTGAAGCTTGATTGATCAAGTGCAAGTCTTCGGAAACGATCCAAGAACCGATAAGAAATTTTTCTTGGGATCTTCCGGATCTTTCGCCATTCTGTTTCTATTTATCTGCCTCCTACCCGCATCTAAAAAAGATGCATGGACAAAGAGTTAATTATCTCCGCCCACCAGGGTACTGTTGAGATAGCGTTACTTGAAAATAAACGGTTGGTTGAGCTGCACAAGCAGAAAGCCAACACGCTCTATAATGTAGGGGATATCTTCCTTGGGCAAGTGAGGAAACTCATGCCCGGTTTAAACGCTGCATTTATCGATATAGGACATTCAAAAGAGGCCTTTCTCCATTATACAGATATGGGTCCTGTTTTGAATTCTGTCAAAAAGTACACTCACGATGTCATTCATGGAAATCAGACCAGTCCCATGTTGGATCAGTTTGAAATTCAGGCAGACATCAATAAAAATGGTAAAGTTTCTCAGGTTCTGGACAAGAAGACCTTTCTTTTGGTACAAATCCTTAAAGAACCTATTTCTACCAAAGGCCATCGATTAAGTTGTGAGATTACTATTCCAGGTAGATTTGTAGTCCTTACTCCTTTTAGCAACACCATTGCAATTTCTAAAAAAATTGCAGGCACGGAGGAGAGGGAGCGACTATTTAATCTGATAGAATCCATTCGGCCGAAAAACTTTGGGATTGTGGTGCGTACTGCAGCTGAAGGAAAAAAAGTTGCAGAGCTTCATGAAGAAATCAACCTTTTATTGGAAAGATGGAAGCACATGCACCAGCAATTGGTCAAAGCAAGACCTCCATTAAAGCTGCTGAGTGAGCTGGATAAAACTTCCAGTATGATCAGGGATTTGCTGAATAAGAATTTCACGGGAATTCATATTAACGACCGGGAAATGTACCTCAGCATAAAGGATTATCTCAATACCAATCTTCCGGAGAAAAACAACATCCTTCATTTTTATAAAGGCACTAAATCAATTTTTGATGCCCATGGTGTCAAAAGACAAATCAAGTCATCTTTTGGAAAAACCGCTACACTACCAAGCGGGGCTTATGTAATTATAGATCATACAGAAGCGATGCATGTGATCGATGTAAACAGTGGCCCAAAGGTTCAAAAGATGGATCAGGAAAATGCATCGATACAGGTAAATCTGGAGGCTGCGGAGGAAATAGCCAGACAGCTGAGGTTAAGAGATATAGGTGGGCTTATAGTGATAGACTTTATTGATATGAAAAGCAATGAAAATAAATTGTTGCTTTATAAGAAAATGAAGGAATACATGGAAGGTGATCGCAGTCAGCACACCATTCTGCCTTTGTCAAAATTTGGATTAATGCAAATCACCCGTCAAAGGGAAAAGCAGGAAATGAGTATTGACACTGCTGAGCTTTGTCCGTGTTGCAATGGATCCGGAAAAGTAAATCCAACGATCCTTTTAGTAGATCAGATAGAGAGGGATTTGGATTTTATCATGCATACAAGACCACCAAAAGATCCAATATTAAAGGCACATCCTTTTGTGATTGCATTTCTCAAGAAAGGTTTCTTTAATTTTGGCTGGAAATGGTATTTTAAATATCAGAAGAGGGTAAAGCTGGTTGAAGACCAGGACTTGGGGATGATACAATTTAAGTTTTATGATGGTTCTGAGGATGAAATACGATTAAACGAATAGATATTCCTTTTTTTCTAATTTTACCATCGCAAAGTTGTAATCACTTTGCAGGAATATATGCCGACTGCATCCCGTAAAAACGTACTTATCGCACCACAACATTGGGGTCTTGGTCATGTTACAAGAACTATTCCTGTCATTCGTTATTTTATCAGAAAGGGTTATGAGCTCGTACTCGCTTCCTCAGGCGCAGGAAGTAATTTATTAAGAAAGGAATTTCCAGAACTTGTGGTTTATGATGTTCCGGATTACGGAATTACTTATCCCAGCAGAAACATGTTTTGGAATATGACCTTTCAGATTTTTAAATTGCACAAGGCAATACTTTTAGAAAAAATTGCCCTCGGCAAAATATGTAAAGAACATCAAATTGATTTGGTAGTATCCGATGCCAGATTAGGTGCAGCTCAAAATGGAATTGCATCTGTTATCATATCACACCATCTTCATATTCCACTAGGCTCGAAATTAATTGAATTTATTTCAGATACCTGGATGCGTTTTTTTTATCTTCAGTTTAATCAAATTTGGGTTCCGGATTTTGGCGGCGACCATAATCTATCCGGAGATCTTGCTCACCAGTTTAAATCAAGTAAGCATTTTTTTATAGGTCCGTTAAGTCGTTTCAGGACAATGGACTTGCCACAGCGCTTTGATATTTGTTTTATGTTGTCCGGACCCGAACCGCAGCGAAGGTTCTTTGAAGAAAAGATCCTCAGCCAAATAAATGATTTGGGTCCGGCCAAGATGATTTTGATCAGAGGTACAACAACAGGCGCGGTTTTACCTAAATATGTAAATCTGGAAGTGAAGGATCTTGTCACCTCTGAAGAATTAAATGAAATCATGTGTTCTTCAGGATTAATCGTATGCAGAAGTGGATATTCTACTTTACTGGATCTTTCGGTCATTCAAAAAAAGGCATTGCTCATACCCACTCCGGGCCAACCAGAACAAGAATATTTAGGCCGTGGATTAATGGCGAAAAATCTTTTTCTCAATGTGGATCAGGACGATTTAAATTTAAAGAAGCATGTTAAGGAGGCGTTGGCCTATCCCGGCTATTTAGAATTTCAGCCAAGCTCTGGGCTAGAATATTATCTGGATCCACTGATCCAAAAAATGTTACCCGAGCAATAGCTAAATCTTTTTGGAATATATAGAACCCTGGAATCATTTCCAACCATTTTGAAAAAAGACAGTTGCGAGTTTGGACAGAAGGCAAACCGAACCCAGCAAAGGCAATCTCCATTTTTAACATTTCTTTAATAACCAAGTTGAAAGATAAGTTAATACCTTTGCCATCTGTATAAACCTATGTCTTGTATCAAAGGAATTTTATTGTTGTTGGTCATTTTGGGGGATGTGTCCTTCAGATGCATTCAGCTTATGGATTCGTCCTTACTCTATGAGCTTACAGATTGCAACAGCGACAATTCTGAAAAGGAGACAAAGGTTTTTGATGAGGACAATTTTTACCACGTTCGATTAGCACTATCTCCGCATCATTTTGTTTCCGAATTGGAACAACAGAACACCTCTGTTTTTTCAGAAATTAATGGATACATTTCCACTTCTGATCCAAAACTACAGGATATACCACCTGAATATTTTATCTGATTTTCAGATAATCATCCTCTAGCTTTTAGCTCAAAATCAGAGAGCCTGGCAGTTTGCAGGATTATTTAAATTTATTTCATCTTAATTTATTTGTCATTCATTCTTGAAGTTTTCTGACTCTGTTCTAATTTGATAAAATCAAAAAAAAATTGGAATATGAATCAATGAATACCATGATTGACCGTAGGTATTGCAAAAAAGAAATTCGTTATTCATGAAAAAGTATACTAATTATTTTTGGAAAGACATCCAGGCAGGGTTGGTGGTGTTTCTGGTGGCATTGCCACTATGTCTTGGGATTGCATTAGCCAGCGGGGCGCCACTGTTTGCAGGTATCATCTCAGGGGTTATTGGAGGTGTTGTGGTAGGCTTTTTAAGCAACAGTCAATTGAGCGTAAGTGGTCCCGCAGCCGGGTTAACTGCAATTATATTGGTTGCCATCAGCAGTCTTGGAGATTATAGTGTTTTTCTGATGGCCGTGGTGATTGCTGGACTGATTCAGTTAATATTAGGTTTTGCAAAGTCAGGTACAATTTCTAACTATTTTCCATCCAATGTTATTGAAGGGATGTTGACGGCCATAGGGATCATTATCATCTTGAAACAAATTCCACATGCCATTGGATATGATAAAGATAATGAAGGTGATTTTTTCTTTATCGAAAAAAATACAGGTCACAATACTTTTTCAGGAATTATAGATGCCATTAATTTCTCTCATCCGGGTGCTACGGTGGTATGTCTGGTTTCTATCGCCATTCTGGTTTCTTTCAATAAAATTAACTTTTTAAAAAATATAAAAATAATTCCAGGCGCTTTAGTTGTGGTTATTTCAGGAATTGTAATGAACGAAGTATTTCGTCATTTTCTTCCTGAGTTTCTAATCGGTTCTGAACATTTGGTTAGTCTGCCGATTCCGGGATCCATCGAAGAGTTTTTGGGCCAGTTTTCTTTTCCATCATTTGAATCCATTTTACGTCCGGATGTGTGGATTGTTGGTGTAACCATAGCGATCGTAGCATCTATTGAAACCTTATTATGCATTGAGGCTTCAGACAGACTTGATCCTTTGAAACGATTTACCAATACCAACACCGAACTCATTGCACAGGGTGCAGGAAATATCTTAAGTGGATTGATTGGAGGAATACCAATGACTTCAGTTATTGTGCGTACATCAGCTAATATAAATTCAGGAGCGAAAACAAAAATTTCTACTATTGCCCATGGAATTTTGTTACTGCTTTCCGTTTTGATTATTCCTGGCCTCCTCAATAAAATTCCTTTGGCTTCTCTTGCTGCAGTATTGATTATGATTGGATTAAAGCTAGCTAGTCCTAAGGTTTTTAAACATATGTGGGATAGTGGTAAATATCAGTTTATCCCTTTTTTAATTACCGTACTTGCAGTAGTATTTACAGACCTGTTGAAGGGGGTTGGAATTGGTTTAATCGTGAGTATTTTCTTTATACTTCGTGCTAATCTTAAGCTTGCATATTTTTTTAAACGAGAAAAATATCATGAGGGAGACATCATCACCATGAAACTAGCTCAGGAAGTTTCATTTCTCAATAAAGCAGCAATCAAACAGACATTGAATCATCTTCCTGAAAATTCCAAATTGCTTATTGATGCATCAGATACCTTTTACATTGATCATGATGTGCTTCAGTTGATTCGTGAATTCAGAGATATTGGTTCAAAGGAAAAGGATATACAAGTGAATCTAAAGGGTTTCAAAGAGGAATACCAAATGGATCATTCAATTGAACACGTAACTTCTAACTAAATATAAAATATTTACCAATTGATGAAAACACACACTTCCATCACGCAAGCAAGTATTACCCCACAAGGGGCTCTTGATTTTTTAAAAGAGGGAAATCTCAGATTTGTCAGCAACTTAAAAGTAAATAGAAATTTGTTGCAACAAGCAAATGATACAAGAGATGGCCAATGGCCCTTTGCAGCCATTTTAAGTTGCATTGACAGCAGAACATCTGCCGAGTTGATTTTTGATCAGGGACTTGGGGATATCATGTCTATTCGCATTGCAGGCAATGTGGTAAATACAGATATCATCGGTAGTCTTGAATTTGCCTGCAAGGTTGCTGGATCAAAACTTATTGTAGTACTGGGTCACAGTAATTGTGGTGCAATCAAGGGGGCGTGCGATCATATTGAAATGGGAAATCTTACGGAACTCTTGTCCAAGATTCAACCAGCAGTATATGAAGAGAGAACTATAAGTGATCCTGAATTAAGAAATTCTAAAAACTCTGAATTTGTTGAACAGGTAACTGCACTGAATGTAAACAGATCGGTGATATCTATTGTCAACAGAAGTTACATTTTGGAGCAAATGATTGAGAAGGGTGAAATAGCAATTATAGGCGCGGTTCATAATTTGGAAACTGGCATTGTGGAATTTATGGAGGATACCTACATATCCTGTAAAAAAGACATTAAGGCCAAGTTTGTTTGATCAAACAAATTACCCAATGAATCAATAGTAATTGCAAACCAATAAATTTTATAAATGACTTCAGTTTATCAATTGCCTAAAAAGAAAATATGAATTCCAAAAATATAGGTGGTATTGATTACTTCATTGAGGAAATGAAGCATTTTTTGCCAAGTCAATTGTCGCTGAAGGATTTTATTCACCACAATACACTCCATGCTTTCCAAAATTTAAAATTTAGGGAAGCTATTTTTAAGGCATCTTATTTGTTTGGGTATCAGGTAACTTTTCAACTAGAAGAATATAGAAAATTATTTGAACAGGGTAGAATTAGCGAACAAGTTTTAGAGAAGGTTATCCTGAATAATATTGGAGCGGCAAGGATGCATGAAGTTAAGTGGGATTTATTTCATCAGGAATACGACCAGCATAAAGTGCCAAAAGTAGGTCAATTGAGATCGAAGGCATGTGAGAAGTTTGGAATTGATTTAGATAGGGATGTGCATCCTTTTCTTTTTAGAATATTAAGTCATTATCTGGATCAAGGAGTTTCATTTTGGAATTGGCATGTTAGCCCAGATGGATTTCTTTCCTCTCTTCGAGCTTTAGAATCTAACGGAATAGTTAGTTTATTCAAAAGCAGAAGAGCAAGGGAACTTTTTGCGGACTCAAAATTAGGCATCGAAGATCTTTTAAAAATTTTGGTGGCGGATGAGAGACTATACAAGAGGTATTTATTCGATCAGCAATTCAGCCATCATGGATGGTCAGGTTTTGTTTCTGCGGTGGAAGACAATCCCGTAACTTTACTGGATACCAGGAAAATTTCATTAAAAGAATTAATTTTCTTTGAATTGCTTCTAGAAATTGATGCGCTGGAATACAAAAAGAAAGGTGAATGGAGGCCATTAAAAGAATCCTTAAGAGACTATACTCCAGAGTGGGATGAAAATTTCGCATTGTCTGAATTAGATCAAGTTCTTTTCTTATGGCAAGAAGCGTTTGAATGGAGTTATTATGATGAAGTGTTGAGTGGTATCATGACACATTTGCCGCAATCTCAGGCCAGTCACCCGGATTATAGTTTTCAAGCTGTATTTTGTGTGGATGAGCGGGAGTGTTCCCTTCGAAGACATCTGGAAGGAACGGATGACAATTGCGCAACCTACGGCACACCTGGGTTTTTTAATGTGGAGTTTTATTACCTTGCTGAAGGTGCTCAATTTTATGAGAAACTATGTCCTGCGCCAGTGACCCCCAAACATCTTATTAAGGCAGTAAATGGTAAGCATAAAAGAAAATTCGAATTGTTGTATGGATCTGGTTCGCACCATCCATTGACTGGTTGGTTTTTTGCTACAGTTTTAGGATTATGGGCTTTCGTGAAGACTTTGCTTATGCTTTTCAGACCAAGGATGAGCCCTGCCATTTCCGATGCTTTTGCACACATGGATGAGACTAGTGCGTTGCAGTTTGAAAGTTCAGAGCCACCACAATATGAGAATGAGTTACAATTGGGATTTACCGTTACACAAATGGCGGATAGGGTCGAAGCTTTGCTAAAGAGCATAGGATTGGTTGATCATTTTTCACCTATCGTATATATCCTCGCGCATGGGTCAAGCAGTGCAAACAATCCACATCACGGAGCGCATGATTGTGGTGCTTGCAGTGGACGACCCGGGTCAGTTAATGCAAGAGTTTTTAGTCTGATGGCAAATCATTCTGAAGTAAGAAAATTATTGGCAGTTCGGGGAATAATTATACCTGAACAAACTTCTTTTATTGGAGGGATGCACGACACAGCTGCGGACGAAATTCGATTTTTTGATGTGGAAAAACTCAGTGAATCCGTGAAGGAATTCCACCATTCTAAATTAAATAATTTTCATTATGCACTCGAGCTTAATGCAAAGGAGCGATCCAGAAGATTTGCTTCCATTCAAACTAAAAAGTCAGCAGGTTCAATTAGGAAATCCATTAAAAGTAGATCAGTTTCTTTATTCGAACCCAGGCCGGAACTTGGGCATGGCACCAATTCTGTTTGCATAATAGGCAGGCGAAGTATTTCAAGACGTTTATTTTTAGATCGGAGGGCGTTTTTAAATTCTTATGATTACAGAATTGATCCGGAAGGTAAAATATTGACAGCTGTCATGCGTCCTATTGGACCAGTTTGTGGGGGAATTAATTTGGAATATTATTTCTCCAGAATGGACAACCATAAATTTGGAGCTGGCACCAAATTGCCTCATCATGTAATAGGACTTTTTGGCGTAACCAACAGTGTGGATGGAGATTTAAGGCCGGGACTTCCTGTACAAATGATTGAAGTGCATGATCCTGTGAGATTATTAATTGTTGTAGAACATTATCCCGAGATCATATTAAAAGCCATTCAGAGTACCCCTGAAATGTATGAATGGTATATCAATGAGTGGGTAAATTTGGTTTGTGTGTACCCGGGACGCGCAGAATTATTGTATTTCAGAGATGGTGCGTTTATGCCTTACACTTGTATTAAAAACGACATCAATCGTCATGATGACTTTCATCAATTGGTGGAGTCTGCAACTGAGATGAAAACGAATCATATTCTGGATGCTACCAAAGAAAATTTACCAGTATACACTATATAAATTTTAATATTATGATTGCACAAATTTTTCTATCCATAGTGTTACTTCCTCTCGTGACTTTGTTCGTATTACTTTTTGTACAAAAGAAAAGAGAAAGATTTATTTCCAGTCTGGTATTGATTTGTACAATTGCCAGTGTTGTTTTGTCTTTCGTTCTTGTTGCATTCTGGTTAATAGAAGGAGGCAAGCCTATTTATTATCGTGCAGGAAGCATTTATCAGTATCATGAATTTGATTTTATTTTTGCTTTTTACTATGATGTAATTTCTGCTGTTTTCCAATTGCTTGGTGCTTTATTGTTTTTTGTGGTGGCATTATTTAGCAAGTTTTATATGCACAGAGAGGAAGGATTTAAGAGATATTTTGTGACTTTTCTTTTTTTTATGACCGGTTATAATGTAGCAGTATTGTCTGGTAATTTTGAAAGTTTTTTTACGGGTTGGGAAATCATAGGCATTTCTTCGTTCTTGTTGATTGCATTTTACCGAGATCGGGTATTGCCTGTTCGCAATGGTTTTAAGGTATTGTCATTTTATAGACTCGGCGATATTTTTTTAATACTGGCACTATTTTTTTGTCATCATCTTTGGCACAGAAATATTCAATTTGATGAATTAGCGCAAGGGAATATAATTCTGGGTTTTTCGGGGGCGCAGGAGTCCTTGCTTTTCTGGTTAGGCATATTTATAGTTTTGGCTGCGCTTATCAAGTCAGCACAATTTCCGTTCTCTAGTTGGTTGCCAAGAGCGATGGAAGGTCCTAGTTCTTCCAGTTCCATATTTTATGGATCATTGGCAGTACACATCGGTGTCTTTTTATTACTGAGGACATTTCCACTATGGTCTCATGATATTTTCATTAGGGGACTTTTAATTGTAGTTGGTTTAGCCAGTGTTGTTTCAGGAACCTTAATTTCCCGGGTGCAATCGGGTGTAAAAAGTCAATTGGCCTATTCAACTGTTGTTCAAATAGGATTCATGCTAATGTGTTTAGGATTTGGTTTTAATGGATTTGTGTTAATTCATGTGGTGGGACATTCATTTCTAAGGGCTTACCAATTTCTGGTATCTCCATCTGTGCTTAGTTATTTGTCCCATCATATGATTTTTCATTTTAAACCAAGAATTAAAATCTTGCGGAGCAAATTTATTGAACGAGTTCATTCTGCGCTTTATTTGTTTTCGATTAAAGAGTTTGGCTTGGATTATTTTATGTACCGCTTTCTTTGGAAGCCGTTTAAATCCATCGGCACATTCATTCAAAAGAGATATCGTTTTCTTGCAATTGTTGCACTGTGCATGTTTTGTATTTTGTTGTGGCTAAGAAATTTTCTTAGTCCTTCGTTGGTTCTGATTTTAGATGACCAACTACCGGTTTGGAGTGCGGGCACAGGACTAATTATTGTGTTATCTGCATTCAGTTCTTCTGGAAAACCTATGGATCAGTGGTTAAAAATATGTTTATCTCAAGTCTTTACGGTTTTTGCATTGAGTTATAATAAACCTTTAGGATTTGCCCAATTAGGTTTATACATCATCGGGTTGATCCTTGCAGGAGTTCTGGGATATATTTGTTTGGTGCAGGTGGAACAAAAAGAAAAATCCTTGGGGATGAATCAATACCATGGGCATGTTTATGAATACCGTAAACAAGCACTTGTTTTTTTGTTGGCTTGTCTTGGCTTTGCCGGTTTTCCTATTACCACTACCTTCATTGGGATTGATTTATTTCTGACTTATATACACTATCATGAATGGTTGATACTCACTTTTTTGTGTTTGAATTATTTATTTTTGGAATTAGCTCTGATCAGAATATACATTCGTGTTTTTCTGGGCCCACACATTAAACAGTATCATCCAATAGCATTCAGGGCTTCGTAGACCTATTCCATTTTAATTTCTGATAATTCTGTATAAAGTAAGATATTCGTTTCCCTTTCGATAGGAGCCTAGTTGTATTATGGGCTAAATTGAAGAATTGCGTATTTTTAAACTTCATCTAGTTATTCATGAGCGAGTATATAATTGATCAGATGTTAAGTGAGAACAAAGCCTGGGCATTGGAAAGGATCCAAGAAGATCCTGACTTTTTTTCACGTCTGGAGCACCTTCAATCACCAGAATTTTTATGGATTGGTTGCAGTGATAGCCGTGTTCCTGCAAACCAGATTACCGGTACGCAACCTGGGGAAATATTTGTTCACCGGAATGTGGCCAACATGGTAGTGCATACGGATTTAAATCTGCTTACCGTACTCGAGTATGCTGTACATCATCTCAAAGTCAAACACATAATTGTTTGTGGCCATTATGGATGTGGGGGTGTTAAGGCTGCAATGACAAGACATAATTTTGGCATCATAAACAAATGGTTGAGAAATATTAAAGACGTGTATAGAATTCATCGGGAGGAAATTGATGAATTGGAAGATGAAGGGGATAGAGTCAATAGGCTTATTGAGTTTAATGTTCAGGAGCAGGTTATGAATCTGGCCAAGACCTCCATTGTGCAAAAAGCCTGGAAACATGAACAAAGGCCCCACCTTCATGGTTGGGTTTACAGTTTAAAGAATGGAATTATCAAGCCTTTATTAGACCTTTCACCGGGGGATCATTTGGATGAATTTTATGAGTTTGATGATTTATAATTTTGGTTTTCCAGGTTCATTGATGAAATATCAAGCTGGATTTGTAAGCTTTGCCCTATTTTTGACCAATAAATTACTTATCAGATGAAAAAAATATCCTTTAGTTTCCTACTTGGATTGTTTGTAGTGTTGTTTGTAACAGGTCAATCCAGAGTATTAGTACTTAATGAAGGGGTCTTCGACTATACAAACAATAAGATTTTAATCCCGCCTTCAGTAGGGGCTTATTTGCCTTCTAATAAGGAATACCGGCCCTTGGTAGATATTCCTCAATCGAGGTTTGCATCGGACCTAAAAATTCATGATGGTTCCTATTGGGTGGCTGCAGATCAGAAGGTAGTTCGTTACCATTTGCAGACAAATACAGTTCAATGGACATTGCCTGTAGAAGGAGTCAGGAAAATAGATTTTTGGGAGAATTATTTGATTCTTACCCGGGGAGAATATGAAAAAACTCTTTCTGCTTATGTCCAGATTTACGATATGAATAATGCGGGTTTGGTTTTCGAAATTCCTCATTCAGCGTTGCCATATACAACAGAGAGTATCATTATAAAAGAGGATCATGCTTTCATAGGGGTAAACAACGGATTCCAATTTGGAAAGGAAGTTGGACAGATTCTTGACATAGATTTGCAGAAATTAAAATGGGTGAATACCATTGATCTTGGATCTGATGGAAAAAATCCTGAAAATCTGATGCTTAAAGATAATGTCTTGTATAGCTTAAATAACAGGGATTATACCGGCAGCTCGCTTTCTAAAATTAATCTAAACAGTGGTGTACAAGTCTTGACGAACAGATTGCCTGAGGTGAATTCCTTATGTGCTACATCCACGCTTATAGAAAACTCAATTGTGTATCAGGAAAGCGGCAAAACAGGCGTAGGCAAATACGATCTTGCGACAGAAAATGCAGGCCCTTTTCTTGATCCCGGCAAACAATTTTATGGTTTGAGTTTTGATGCCCGGTCAAAATATATTTATGCAGCAGAAACCGATTTCTTTTCATTTGGAAAAGTTTTCATTTTTGATCAGGACTTTACAAAACTTGATGAATTTGATGCAGGAATCACACCAGGATATTTTGCCTTTGATTATAGTTTAAGCAGTACGGAACAAGGTAAAAGTGAAACAACTTTCCAACTTATCCCTAATCCTGTGAGAGATTATATAAGTTTACCTGAGCATCTTAATGCAGAGCAAATACAAGCAATTGATTTAATGGGTAAACGAGTTAATCTTGAAATGTACAACGGAAATCTTAATTTATCCACGCTGCCTTCAGGAATCTATTTAATCAAGCTTATTTCAAACGGAAGAATATATCAAAGTTCTTTTCAAAAAATTTAACCGGGTATTAAGGGAATTTGATTTTTAAAATCTTAATTGCTTTCTGGTTTTTTCTTTGTGATGGTCATTCAGAAGTATTATTGGTTTATGGGATTTGCTTTAATTGTCTATTTGACAATTGAGACAAATGTCCGGAAAAAGTCTTTACCTTCAAAAGATGCCATGGCAGAACTGGGTCATTACTTTTTTTTTGACAAAAAGCTATCTTATAATTTTTCAAGATCATGTGCTTCCTGTCATGATCCGTTTCTTGCTTTCACGGATGGTTATCGGCTTTCTTTAAACTCAGAGGCTCAATTGTTGAAAAGAAATGCACCCAGTCTTTTGAATATTAATCAGCGCACCAGTTTTGACTGGTCAAATCCGGAAGTGAATAATTTGATCCTTCAAATGGAGCGACCATTATTTTCAGTAAAGCCAGTTGAATTGGGCTTAACAGGCAATGAGGAAATTATTCTGCAGAGATTCCGGCAAGACAAAATATATCAACAACTTTATGAGAATGCATTTCACAAAAGCATTTTAAATTTGTCCGTAAAGGAAATTATGGAGTCGATTGCAGCGTATGAAATAAGTCTTCAAAGCCGCAATTCAATTTATGATCAATATTTGAAGTATAGGGATTCTACCTTGTTTACAAGTCAGGAATGGATGGGATTAAATTTGTTTTTCTCAGATTCGATATCCTGCAACAGGTGTCATGGAGGATTGGATTTTTTCGAACCGGAGCGAGGTGGTGATTTTGCCAATATCGGATTGTATAATTGTGAAGGTTCTTATCCGGTAAGAGATTTGGGTTTACAGGAACATACAGGAGACGTTGGGGATAATGGAGTATTTCGAATACCCGGATTAAGAAATGTTGCATTGACAGGCCCATACTATCACGATGGTTCAAGCAACAGTCTGGAAGAAGTGATTAAAAATTATGAAAGGGGAGGAAGATTAAATTCAGTGGATGATTGTGAGGGAGATGGGGCAATGCATCCCAATACAGATGGCAGAATGCAGAATTTTCAATTGGATGAAAAAAGCAGGAAAGCCATCATTGCTTTTCTACATACGCTAACCGATACAAGTTACCTAAGAAATGAGTATTTTTTAGATCCATTTAATCCATGAAACATAATAAGAAAGATATTTTCCATTTATTAAGATACCTATTATGTATCGCAGTTTTAATTGGCTGTTCTTCTGAAATGCAGAGAGGGATTGCTCTGCCAAAATTAGTCGAAGCCAGAGTAAAGGAAATTTACAGTATTTTGCAAAAGGAAATTCCTGTGATTAGATTAAAAAAGTCGGATTTAAGAAATGCGTCTGATATTCAGGACATTTTTTTGAGCACCCCAAAATTGTCAGAATTTTATACAGACAAGAGGAGCAAACAGAAAATGTTGAATGAAATATTTTCCGTCAGTGCAGCACGAACGTCTGATTTGCCCACTGGAACTTCAACGTGTAGAGACGGGAATTGCTACCGTGTGGAAATGTATAATTATGCATTAAATGGGACGGTGGTAGGAATTGTTGATTTAAAAAATAAAAAAGTAACGAGTATAACCTTTTATAAGGAAACACAACCCGATGTGCCGCCACATTTAGTGGAGCTGGCTTTGGAAATTGCCAGGAATGATACAGCAGTTATTCATGCCTATGGAGAGAACAAGCAGTTATCTGCACCATTGATGCCTGGAACAAAAACAGCTTTAAATCGCACAAAATGTCAGCGATCCAGACACCTGTGTGTAGCACCAACCTTTATTAATGGCGAAAGGGCACTATGGGCAATTGTAGATTTGACTGATCTGAATGTTGCAGGGGTAAGATGGACTCAGGTAGGTGAGACTGGCATGGCTGTAACCCAAAGAAAATGCAAAATGATCACATTATGCAATGCTTCTGTGACAAGGATAATAAATATGAAAAAGATGGGTGGTCATTTAAATACAGTATGAGTCGTTCTGATGGGTTGTTGGTTTCCGAGGTTAAATTTAATGGTCGCGCATTGTTTCGCAGCGTTAAGTTAGTGGATTGGCATGTTTCTTATTCCAAAACAGAAGGATTTGGTTACAGTGATGCGGTGGGTTGTCCGGAATTTTCAACTGCAGCTGTTTTGGCTGTGGAGCCACCTTATTTTGAACCAATAGTTGAGGCGGGAGATACTACAGGATTTTTATTGGGTCAACGGTATTACAGTGAGGGATGGCCCACTCCTTGCAATTATAATTATCATCAGTATTTTGAATTTTATAAAGATGGAAGATTCAGACCAGTTGCAGGCAGTATAGGCAGAGGTTGTGGAAATAATGGGATGTATAGACCTGTGACAAGAATAGCACTTGCAGATTCCAAATGCAATTTTTATGAATGGAAAAATGATGACTGGAAACAATGGAAAACAGAGCAATGGACATTGCAAAATGAACAGACTATTTATAGGGGTGATCATGAATGGATGAAAATTGAAAATGCGGGAAAGCAGGGAATTTACATCATTGCTAACACAGGACAATTAAGGGATGCAGGAAGAGGAGACCAGGCTTATGTCTACGTAACTAAATGGGACAATGACCGCGATGAAGGAGAAACAGATCTGCCAACCATCGGACCTTGTTGTAATAGAGATTATCAACAAGGACCTGAAAAATTTATGGATTCCGGGAGTGAATCTATAGAGAATTCTTCGATTGTAGTTTGGTATGTTGCCCAAATTCAAAATGATGATACAAAAGGAAAGGAATATTGCTGGGCAGAATCGATTTTAAAAAATGGTGTTTATGTCCCCGTGATTTACCCATGTTATTCCGGCCCGATGTTTAAATTGTTTTAACCCAGATATGCATTATGCATAATTTTATAATTAAGTACAGCTTTCTTTTTTGCATGTTGATTAACAGCAATCATCTGGTGGGGCAGATGGATCAATGTAAAGGACTACCGACTTACTTTGCCAAAATGGGTATAAATCCTTCTAGAGCATATTTATCGACTACAGAAAGGAATTTGGTTGGTATGGCACTTATTGAATCCGAACAACCTGGAAATCACAATGCCAGGATAATAACAATAGTTGAAGATTAAAGTTGGAAAGACACGGGATATCTTGGTGCCATTTGTACCGATCACTTTGGAAATTCGTATGTACTGCCATCGGCAAAAGTGAACATGTTGCAGAATCCTGTTGAAAAGCAAAATAATATTTATAAAGTGGATGCCAATTCCGGTAAAATGGAAGAATTTGTAAAAATTCCAATGGAAAGAATGCCCGGTTCATTCAATCCATTTGGTGTTTTGGGAAGTTTTTATGATTGTTCGACGAAACAACTTTTGGTCAGTACCGTGGCAGGTTCAGATGAAAAAAGAGAGATTGGTGGTGTTTATACAGTGGATGTACTTACCAAACAAATCAAAAAGATAATTTCCAATAAAGACATATATGGTCTTGCATTACACATGCATTCAGGAAAAAGAATTTTGTACTTATCCTCCGCACGGGAGTCAAAATTATATTCCATCGAATTGGATGCCACCAACAGTCCCACGAGTTCCTTAAAAGAAGAAATTTCAATTCATGGACTTGGGCCGAGGGGGGATGATAAAATTCGTAAGATAAGATTTACCAAAGATGGAAGGATGCAGTTGTTTACCGTGTTGTTTTACTACAACCTTTCCTCACCAAGTGAAGAACAACAAAGTCAAATGTTTTTTACTTATGACCCAACCAATAAAAATTGGAAATTAAGTGGAATCGAATAGATAAAAAGCTTTATTCAGGGTCTTTAAAACTTGAGCTCACTGTGTTTTGGGAGTTTTATTAGTATTTAAGTAATTTTAGGCAACGTGGACAAAAAGTAGGCTAAAAAACGTGAAACCCATTGTTGGCATTGAGTTTGAGAGTTATGAAAGTATATGAATAAAAAAATTGCTTTCATTGCGGCAGTAAAATCACCAAGAAGAATGGTAAGAGGTTTAACAAACAGTTGTTTAAATGCCTAACATGTAATCGCCAATTTATTGGGGGAGACAGGCTTAGAATTGAAGAAATATGGCATGAATACCTTTATGGTAAACAGACATTATCTCAACTAAGTAAAAAATACAAAAAGAGCGAAAGGACAATACGAAGGATTTTATCTAAAGTTGAAATCCAAACTCCAGCGAAACAAATTCGTGAGATTGTAATAGTCATGGACACAACCTATTGGGGTAGGGAATTTGGTGTTATGTTATTTAAAGACGCTTGGACGGGAGAGAACATATACAAGCAGTACGTTAAATATGAAACAGTTAACTTGTACAGACAAGGAATAAAAAATATTGAAGAATTAGGCTTTAAAATTAGAGCTATAGTATGCGATGGAAGGCGAGGATTATTAGGTGGATTTGGAGAAATCCCAACACAAATGTGCCACTTTCATCAAATAGCAATAATCACTAGATACTTGACCAGAAAACCCAGAACTCAGGCCTCACGGGAACTTAGACAGCTTGGAAGTCTACTGCCAAGAACAGATAGAGAAAGCTTTGAAGGTTCATTGAGTGAATGGCATAGTCGATGGGAGAAGTTCTTAAATGAACAAAGTATTGATGAAATTACAAACAAAAGAAGTTATGTTCACAAAAGATTGAGAAGTGCATATAAAAGCTTGAAAAAGAATTTGCCTTGGTTATTTGTAAGTTATGAAAACCTTCATATGAGAATACCACAAACTACCAATTCAATAGATGGTCAATTTGCAGATCTTAAAAATAAACTCAGGGTACATAATGGATTAGGAATTACTCAAAAGATCAAAATGATAGATGAGTTTTTGAAGGCATAATGGCCTCTAGAATGAATAAAAAAAGGGTCTTAATAAAGACCCATTAGACATTCCGTCAGCCATCTAGTTTATCCCTAGTAGGTTGCTCTCCAGCAGAGCCTGTTCTGTTTAACTAGACGCAGCAAAATAAATCAAGCTAGTTAAATTCTCAATCCTTCCGTAAAAAAAAACAGCCTACTTTTTGTCCACGTCAGAGCAATGACTCAAAAACAGCCTACTTTTTGTCCATTAAACCTAATTTTAATTAAATTATATAGTATTGAAAAACAATTAAATACATATATTAATATAAATATATTAAAAATAATATTAATATGTATTGGATTTGTCTTTACTTTGCCTTTCTATACAAGCAGTGTTTAAGAATGACACCGAATTTGTATAGGAATACCATAATGGTGCCAAATTTTTGGAAATGTGGTATGATTATTGTTCCAAACCTCCTGAGAAACAGAATGAATGAGAAAGGGCAGGTTCCTAGCTTGTGCTGAAGAATGAAATCCTACAGCATTTAGATTCCCACCTTTTCTTTTTATGGATTTGAATTTGAAACTTCAATAGATGATGTTCATCTTTTGAGTTTTGGGTCATGTTATTATTGGTTTGCAAGAAATTGTCAATCAAATCTGCTTGTATGCATAAACTGTATACTTGTGTATTCTGCTTAACGATTGATTTGTAAATCTGAAACAAAGTAAATCTATCATCATTATGATGTTTTACAGTAATCATGAATTAGGATTACTGTATATTTTATGATGTTGGTTACTATTTTTAGAATTGATAAATTAAAAATTTATATCAACTAAGTATACAGCCATATGAATTATTTAAAGTTACTTTTTTACTCTTTTTCTTTGGTTTTTCTGATATTGTTATCAAGTTTCCAAAGACTTCACGCTCAAACATGTCCTACAATTCTTTCTGCCGGAGGTATGATAGAAGTATGTAAAGGCGGTACTGTAGATCTTTTTGCAGAACTAAACGTAGCTCCTACTGGTATTAAGTTTACCTGGACTGGATCTTTTTCTGGATTGCTAAAAATGGCGACAGGTCCTGCAGGCACATTTATGAGCTACACACCTACTGTTACTGAAGTAGTTACTATTACAGCAGAAAAGGCTGGCTGTACTACCTTGGTAGATAAGGTTAAGGTTATAGTGCATGACGGAGCTACTTTTACCAAGTGTCGTATCATTGACAATTTTGATGAACCAGATGGTACTACACAACAAACAGTGCAAGTCAAGTCTCCAATCTTAGGTGGCCCCATTTTTGAAACTAAAACTTTTACCGGCTTAAATGCAGGTGGTTTGATCGGAAATAAGCGTACGATGAATATTTGGTACGTGGTTGGTGACCTAACTTCCCGAGCCGATGTTTTGAAAGAGTCCGATATAACAAGCCCATATTTTAATGAGTGGTTTTACAGTAGTAGCAATGATGAAGGGAATGAATCCAATACAGAATTGGTCTACGGTGGTACCGGGGCAAATCAATTAAATTGGGATGGAATCTGTGATTGCCTCGACCCCAATGGTAAACCAGATGCTACTGCTGGATTTAGACTTTATAATTATTTTGCCGATCAATCTGGTGTGACAATGACTGTGACTATAACAGATGGTAGTGGAAACACCGGTACTATTTCCAGAAATATGCCTGGATCCGGATTTGGTGACTATGATGAAGAGTTTTCATTGCTTGATTTTACTGTGGCCAATGGGTTCAATTGGTGTGATATCGACAAAATATCTTTGTATATGAATACAAACTTTATTTCTGTCGATTTTAAGTTTGACCAATTTGATTTTTGTTGTTTAGTTAAAGCTGAACTGGGTGATAATAGCATTAAGAAATGTCTGGGATCTTGTATAAAATTAGACACATTATTTAATTGTCCGATTCCAAGTGGTTTAATTGGATCACATAATGTCAATTGGAAAGATCCTAATGGTAATTCGGTAGCTTATAACGCTCTTATTTGCCCATCTACAGCAGGTATGTTTAACTACACTGTAAACATTAAAGACAGTTTGGGATGTGAATCAAACTTTACCCAAACTTTTAAAATTTGCGATACACCTTCAGTAAGTATACCCAATGTGGCTATTTGCAAGGGTAAAAGTGTGGTATTAAGTCCAACCATCACTGGTGGAAACGCACCTCTATCTTATTTATGGTCTCCAGCTACTGGTTTGTCATGTACAACTTGTGCAAATCCTACAGCGAATCCTACTACTACTACTACCTATACACTAATCGTTAGTACAACTGAGAACGGAGATAATGGAATAAATGCTTGTTCTGGTTCTAGACAAGTGACTGTAACAGTCAACGATCTTCCAGATGGCAGTATCACAGGAGCCACTGGATTGTGTAATGGGGCCACCACGACGCAAATCTGTGCAAAACAAGCTCCTGCCGCAAATATTACATACAGTTGGAGTACATTGGAGACAACTCGATGCATTAATGTGGAGCAGGTACTTATACTTTAACTGTTACCAACACAACTACTGGTTGTACGGCTACTTCTCAAGTGACCATTAGTCCAGTCCCGAGTCCATCTGTGACAGTGAGTTCGGATAAGAACAATGTTTGTGAAGGAACAAAAGTAATTTTAACCGCTGTTGGTAGTGGAGGAACAACACCTTATACTTTTACCTGGAGTACCGCGCAGAGTGGAAACCCAATTCAAGTAACGCCATCAGCTCCTTCGAGCACTTACATTGTAACTATTACTGATAAGAATGGTTGCACTGGGACCAATACTATAACGATAAACGCAACTCCTAATGATATTCAGGTGAATGTAACTACAAACCCGGATATATGTAGTAAAAAATGGTGAAGCAACTGCAAATCCAACTGGAGGTGCACCGCCATATTCTTATGCATGGTCCAATGGAGGAAATACCCAGACCATCACAGGTTTGTCTCCGGGCAGTTATACCGTGACTGTGACTGACATTTCAGGTTGTTCTCGTTCAGCCACTGGTACTGTTGGAACCGTAGCTGGACCTTCTGTAAATATAACAGGAGCCAGCCCAATTTGTGCTGGGGGATCCGTTACATTAACAGCAAATGCAACAGGAGGTACAGCACCCATTACCTATAGTTGGTCACCGGGTGGCATGACTACATCAGCAGTAACAGTTAGTCCTGGTTCAACAACGACTTATACGGTTGTGGTAACTGATGGCAATGGTTGTACAGCATCCAATTCAGTGGAGGTATTTGTCAATCCTAAACCTCAAGTGACCATTACACCAGTGAATCCAGTTATATGCAATGGCTTTTCAGTCAATTTAACAGCGATTACTTCAGGAGGCACACCTACTTTTAGTTATTTATGGAGTCCATCTACCGGGCTTTCGTGCACAACCTGCCAAAATCCAGATGCTTCACCGACAGCTGATCAAAATTATCAAGTCATTGTGACTGATTCCAAAGGTTGTAAGGATACAGCTCAAGTATTAGTGAAAGTAAATAATAACCCAACTCCAAGTTTGGTTGGAAAAACCAACGAACAATGTGGTAAGAAAAATGGTACCATCACAGTGACAGCCACTGGGGGGGGATCGCCATGTTCTTATTTATGCAATACTTCACCACAACAAACAGGCAACACTGCTACAGGTCTCGCCGGAGGTACTTATACCGTTACAGTTACAGATAAAAATGGATGTACAGGGACTTTCTCCACAAGTATTATTAATGAAGGAGGTCCTACTGTAGATATAACAGGAACAAATCCGAATTGTATAGGAGATAATGTGATCTTGACTGCCAATCCTAGTCCAAAATTACCAAGTGAATATACCTATCAGTGGAGTGCAGGTCTTGGAACCAATCAAACTGCAACTATTAATAATGTTTTGATAACAAATGATTACCATGTGACGATTACGGATAAGGTGACAGGTTGTACTGCAACTGCAACTTATACCGTTCAAGTGATTGGATGCGCTGTCGTAACTCATTTTAAAGAATTTGTAGGTGTCACTCAAACTGGTTTGAATACTTATGATGTTTCTTTTAAAATCACAGTGGACAATATTGGCACAGGAAATGGAAAATATAATTTAAAAGATTCATTGGCATTTGATAAAGACGTAATAGTTAATACAATAAAATATAGCACCAATGCTGTTGGAAATCCAGGTAATCCTGGTTCAATCGCACCGCCATTGGATGGTAGTAACAGATATGATTTAGCGGTAAATCAAAATATAACGGATGTAGAAGTCCATGTGTACAATTTAACAATTTCTGTTACCTTAAATCTAAAAGGAACGCCTCCTCCAGGAGGAGATGGCTCATACAAACCTTGCGCCGAAGTTACACCGGGAGATTATATTCCAGAAAACGGTTTATATAATTTATCCATACTCGATACACCTAATGATTTTAATGATGAAAGGGATGAAGCTTGTGGAGAATTGCCCATTATCAATCATGAAAAGTCTGGTCCGGTGGTCGTTAAACAAGGCCCGAATACTTATGATGTGACTTATACTATAAAGGTTACCAATAGTGGTTTTGCTACAGGTAAATATACTCTGAATGACATACCAGGATTAGAAAATGATTTTGAAGTATTGTCTGCTCAATATACCTCTACCGCACCAGGTAATCCGGCCAATCCAGGACCATTAGGCTTAACTTTATCTGGACCGTGGAATCTTGCAAATGACCAAAATATTATAAAGCAAACGACACACACATACCAAGTTAAATTACAGGTGAAAATTGATTTAGTTGCAACTGCAAGTGTTGGCGACGAGATGTATACGCCTTGTGGGACAAATAATCCAAACGTACCGCAAAGTGGAGAAGGATTATTTAATCGAACGACTCTTGATGTAAATGATGATGGAATTCTGATCAACGGGATACGGTTTGTGCCGATATAAAAATTATAGATTTAGCATTAAGGAAAGTTATACTGAATCCTGCTGGATCTTATAAATACGGTGATAATATCACATTTAGAATAACTGTTTTCAATCAAGGCAATACTGCTGTTGAGAATGTCAAGGTAGCTGATTACTTACCTGCCGGATTAAAATATGAAGGAGGAGATCCTAATTGGACGATAGTTTCCGCCAATGAATTGGAAGGAACATTACCAGGTGTTTTAAATCCTGGTGCATCTAAAACAATAGATTTGACCTTGCGCATCGTTGCAAGTTCGGGTGGAAGTTTTGACTGGATCAATTTTGCTGAAATTAAAAAAGCATTTATAGGTACAGATGAAGTTTCAGACGAGGATATCGACAGTGATCCATATTCTAATTCTACAAAAGAAAATGCGGTTAAACCTGGAAGTCCGGATGATAACGTCATCACAGAAGATGGAAAAAATAATCCAGAGGAAGATGAAGACGACCATGATCCTGCAGGTATTGAAGTATTTGACCTTGCTTTAAAGAAAACAACAACAGCCATTGGTCCATTCCAATACGGTAGCGTGGTACCATTTGTCATCACAGTTTATAATCAAGGTAGTATTCAAGCCCGTGATGTTGTTGTGGTGGATTATATTCCTTCTGGATTTGCATTTGGACCAGGAAACGCTATATGGACCAATGGAATTAGTATGGCGACAACAACCATTCCTAGTATTAATCCAGGATCAAGCGTCAATGTTACCATAAATTTAGTGGTTCAACCAGGCAGTAATCCTTTAGACAGAGCATGGTATAATGAGGCTGAAATAAAAACGGCTAAAGATGATAAAAATATTACCCAAACCGAAGACATTGACAGCAGATTCAACATGAATCCTGATGATGACAATGATGTGGTTATTGATGGTGCCGATGATAATGAAATAAATGAGGATGGAAAAAATGATCCACAACAAGATGAGGATGATAATGATCCAGCAGCTATTAAAATATGGGATCTAGCATTAAAGAAAGTTTTTGTGTCTGGTTCTATTAAATACAATAATCCATTAACTTTTAGAATATGGGTTTATAACCAAGGTAATGAAACAGCCAAGGATGTTAAAATTGCAGATTATATACCAACGGGTTACTCCTTTTCTGCAGGATTGAATCCGGGATGGGGCGGAGCATATCCAAATGTTAATTACACGATAGCTGGACCAATTGTTCCAGGTGACAGTGCCTTTGTAGATATCAAACTTACCTTAGAAAACACTTCAGGAGGGTATCGCAAATGGATTAATTATTCAGAGATAACTTCAAGTAAAGACCTGAGTAATGCAAATCGATCAAATGATGACATTGATAGCCAGGTTGGTAGTGACGGTGCTGGAGAAAGAGCAGTTTTGCCAGGACGTACCAATGATAATAACATTAGCAGTACCAATAAAGGTGGAGAAGAAGATGACCATGATCCTGCAGGACCGGGTATCGAATTTGGAGAATTATTTGACCTTGCTTTAAGGAAAACTGTTATTACACCGGCTCCATATGGATATGGACAAGACATTGATTTTAATATAAGAATATTTAATCAAGGAAACCTTACAGCACAAAATATTAATGTCGTAGATTATGTTCCAGCAGGATTTCAATTTATTGCAGGAGGAGTGAATGCTGCATGGAGCTATGCTGCAGGATTGTCACAGGCATCTAGAATTGTGTCGGGTCCATTAAAACCTGGTGACAGTTTGGACATAACCATTCGATTAAGAACTTTGCCTAATCCAGGTAACAGTAATGCTTACATCAATTTTAGTGAAATCAAATCTGCTCAAGATACCCTAGGAAGCCTTCAGGGAGACATTGACAGTAATCCTGATGATAATCCAATTAATGATATTGGAGGACAACCTGGAGGTCCTACTGATGATTTAGTAAATGACGATGGTACGATTGATGAAGACGATCATGATCCTGCCATGATTAATGTGTATGATCTTGCCCTGATAAAAGTGACAGCAACAGCTGGGCCATATAGTGTTGGTCAAGTAGTTGATTTTAAAATTACAGTATACAATCAGGGAACTCTACCGGTAAAAAATGTAGTAGTCAATGATTATATTCCTATTGGTTATACTTACAATGCAGGGGATAATGCAGGTATATGGAGCGGTTCATATCCATTGGTGACGCACACACATGCTCCTCAATTAAATCCGGGAGATAATTTTGAAGTAATCTTGAAACTAAGATTAGCAGGAACTTCAGGTGGGTACACCAATTGGATAAATTATAGTGAGATTAAAAGTATGCAATCAGTTAATGGAACTGATGTATCTTCTCAAGATGTCGATAGTGATCCAAATGGAAATACTCCTGGGGAGACAGCTGTTACACCAGGAAGTCCAAATGATAATAATATCACAGACATCACCAAAGCAGGTGATCAGGATGATCATGATCCGGCAGGTGTCAATATTTTTGACCTTGCACTACGTAAAACAGTAGTCACTGGTGGACCATATACATACGGACAAGATGTTGATTTTAAAATAACCGTTTTTAATCAAGGAAATTTAACCGCTAAGAATATTTCAGTGGTGGATTATGTCCCTGCAGGGTATCAGTTTATAGCAGGCGGTGTAAATGCAGGATGGACTTACTCAGCTGGAAATAGACAAGCAACCAGAACAATAGCGGGGCCTCTAACGCCTGGACAGAGTATAGATGTAACTATCCGTTTAAGATTAATAGCAAATGCATCTTCTTCTGATGCTTACACAAATTTTGCAGAAATTAAATCTGCCCAGGACTCTACAGGAGCACCTGGGAATGATTACGACAGTGACCCAGATGATGATCCAACCAACGATGATGGTGGAGAACCAGGTGGTCCGACTGACGATGAAGTTACGAAGGCACCTCCTGTAGATGAGGATGATCATGATCCTGCGATCATAAGTATTTTCGACCTTGCCTTGCGTAAGAAATTAGTAACTCCTGCTACAGGACCATACACGTATGGTCAGACACATACTTTTGAAATAACCGTGTACAATCAGGGTAATGTGACTGCTAAGGATATTCAGGTAAAAGATTACATTCCTGCAGGGTATAGTTTCACACCAAACAATGGTTGGAGCGGAGCATTCCCGACAGTCAGCAAGACCATAACAGATACCATCCAACCAGGTGGCAGCAGAACGATGACCTTGAATTTGACCTTTAATATGGTAGCAGTTCCATCGTTGAAATCATGGGCAAACTATGCAGAAATTGCAGGAGCAAATGATTTAAACGGAGTGCCTGGAGATGATGTGGACAGTGACCCTGGATCAAATACAACAAATGAACAAAATATTATCCCTGGTAAACCAGGAGATGATGATATAGCAAGTACATCTGATAGTGGACTTGGCTCACAGGACGATCACGATCCTGCAGGACCATGGGTTTTTGACCTTGCCACGATCATTGAAAACAGTGTAGATAATGTAAGCAGTTATGGCGAGTTGATCAATTTCCCAATCAAGGTTAAGAATCAGGGTAATATCAACAGTGCAGGATACACTTTAAGTGTTCTTGTGCCTACGGGATTTGCTTTTACAGCGGGACCAAACGCAGGATGGAGTTACAACAACATAACCAGAATAGCCACTTATGTAGTACCGGTAACGGATACGATTAAGCCTGGTGAAATGGATATGTACAATTTAGTACTTACCTCTCAGCCATCCAACGGAAAAGATGCTTGGACTGTGGAAATAGAGATCAGTGCCGACAATCCTATTGCAGATGAGGCTGGAATCAATGACATAGACTCCAATCCGGATGCAGTGTATAATAATGATCCGGGTGGATCGCCGATTCCGGACAGTGAAGGTGGAAATTTCCCAGGCAGTGACGATATTCTGAATGGAGCAGGAAATGGCACAGTAGGAGATACAAACGCAGCAGGTGATGAGGATGACAATGATCCGGAATACGTAAAAGTGTTTGACCTTGCGTTACGTAAAAAATTGGTTAATCCTGCAAGTCAGCCGTACACTTACGGTCAGACCCATACCTTTGAAATTACAGTATATAATCAGGGTAATGTGACTGCTAAGGATATTCAGGTAAAAGATTATATACCTGAAGGATATAGTTTCTCACCAAACAATGGCTGGACTGGAGCATTCCCGACAGTCAGCAAGACCATAACAGATACGATACAGCCAGGTGGCAGCAGGACTCTGACCTTGAATTTGACCTTTAATATGGTAGCAGTTCCATCGTTGAAATCATGGGCAAACTATGCAGAAATTGCAGGAGCAAATGATGAAAACGGAGTACCTGGAGATGATGTGGACAGTGATCCGGGATCAAATACAACAAATGAACAAAATGTTATCCCTGGTAAACCTGGAGATGATGATATATCAAGTATATCTGATAGTGGAATTGGCTCACAGGACGATCACGATCCTGCTGGACCATGGGTTTTTGACTTGGCAACTATCATAGAGAATAGTGTTGACAGAATCAGCAGTTATGGCGAGTTGATCAATTTCCCAATCAAGGTTAAGAATCAGGGTAATATCAACAGTGCTGGATACACATTAAGTGTTCTTGTGCCTGCGGGATTTGCTTTTACAGCGGGACCAAATGCAGGATGGAGTTACAACAACATCACCAGAATAGCTACTTATATTGTACCTGTAACGGATACGATAAAGCCTGGTGAAATGGATATGTACAATTTGGTACTTACCTCACAACCAGCAACTGGAAAACATGCATGGACCGTAGAAATAGAGATCAGTGCCGACAATCCTGTTGCAGATGAAGTGGGAATCAATGACATTGACTCTAATCCGGATGCAGTGTACAACAACGATCCGGGCGGATCACCTATTCCGGATAGTGAAGGTGGAAATTTCCCTGGCAGTGATGATATTCTGAATGGAGCAGGAAATGGTACAGTAGGAGATACAAACGCAGCAGGGGATGAGGACGACAATGATCCGGAATATGTTAAGTTGTATGATCTTGCATTAAAGAAAACTGTTGTTACCCCTCAACCATATAGTTATGGACAGAATTTAGTGTTCAGGTTGCGGGTTTACAATCAAGGAAATGAATCCGTAAAAAATGTGAGGATTCAGGATTATATTCCAATTGGATATTCATATGTTGCAAGTCCGGGATGGGCTGTAAATGGACAGGGTGCAGTCTATACTTATGGTGGCACTTTAAATCCTACAGATTCATTTGACATCAACATAACTTTAAAACTTGAACACTCTGTAGGTGGTTATAGAAACTGGATTAATTATGCTGAAATTACAGATGTACAAGATACATTGGGGAATAATGTAAATACATTTGATGTGGATAGTCGTCCGGGATCAAATGGTTCTGCTGAATTAGCAGTCAAACCAGGAGATGC
The DNA here is from genome assembly GCA_016713905.1 of Candidatus Vicinibacter proximus. Taxonomy (NCBI): domain Bacteria; kingdom Pseudomonadati; phylum Bacteroidota; class Saprospiria; order Saprospirales; family Saprospiraceae; genus Candidatus Vicinibacter; species Candidatus Vicinibacter proximus. The sequence goes on along the minus strand of JADJOE010000002.1, from coordinate 167,053 downwards.
AGCTGATGACAATATCACCAGTATCGATAAAGGAGGAGAAGAAGATGATCATGATCCTGCTGGTGTTTCAATTTTTGACGTTGCACTTAGGAAAAACTATATAGGACCATTGCCAATTAAATACAATCAGGTAATTCCATTTGAAGTTACTGTATTTAATCAGGGAAGTATCAGTGCTCAAAATTTTGAAATAGCAGATTACCTGGCTCCGGGGTATGATTTTGATGTGGCAAGCAATCCTACATGGACTTACAATCCAGTAACCAGAATTGCCACAACAATTTATACACCAAAGGTTATTCCTGGAGATAGTGCCAAGGTGGTTATTAAGCTCAAGGTTAGGCCTACTTTGTTCAACAGAGCTGCCTGGAAAAACTTTGCAGAAATAATTACAGTGACGGATACAACGAATACCCCAGGCGATGACATAGACAGTGATCCGGATGATGATCCAGATAATGACGGGCCTCCTGAAGATGGAGAAATCGATGAAAATCCGCCGATTGATGAAGATGACCATGATCCTGCTGATCCGCCTGTTGTGGATTTTGCCTTGAGAAAATGGATTCCTGGTAAAAAACCATATTATATTCCTGGGGACACAGTGGACTTTATTATTAGTCTCCACAATCAGGGAAATGTTGTTTCATCTTCTATCGGTGTGAATGATTACATTCCAGCAGGCTTCCAATTCCTACCAGCTATAAATGCAGGTTGGAGTGTAAACGGAACCAGATTGGAATATTCATATGGTACCAGATTGTATCCGGAAGACAGTGTACAATTGCATTTGAAATTGAAAGTGATAGTTTCTGCCAACCCTACTCTTTCAGATTGGGAAAACTATGCAGAGATCAGGACGATGAGAGATACATTTAACCTCATAAGAGATAATGATGATGCAGACAGTAAACCAAATACAGACGATGCCTGGGAAAGAGCAGTTCATGATGATGATCCATGGGATGATGTAATTGATGGAAATGGACAAGTAGAAAATGAGGATTCCGATGATCATGACCCAGAAAAGGTAGTCGTAACTGCGTGGATTGGAGATTTTGTGTGGAAGGATCTGGATGGTGATGGTGTTCAGGATGCAGGTGAGCCGGGAGTACCTGGTGTACATGTGTACCTGTACAAGTGTGCAGATGGCAGTATCGTAAAAGAAGGATACAACAGATGCAAATGGTAAGTATGAGTTTGACTTCTTATTGTCTGATAATTACTTCCTTAGATTTGATCCATTGCCTATCAATATGCCGAATTGTGCATTTACTTTTAAAGATAGGGGAGGCAATGATGCTAAAGACAGTGATGTGAGTCCAAGTGGTATTACTGCATGTACATTCTTGCAATGGGGAGAAAGAGACAGTACCTGGGATGCGGGATTGGTTGAGCTGGCAAAATATGGTGATTATGTATGGCATGACCGCGATGCAGATGGTGTGCAGGAAGTTGGCGAAGAAGGAATAAAGGATGTTGTCGTGACACTTTACGATTCGGATACTCGTTTGCCTGTAAAAACAACAACAACCGATGCAACCGGAAAATATCTCTTTGAATATTTGATGCCTGGCAATTACTATGCTAAGTTTGAATGGCATCCTATGTGGAATCAAACTACTTCAAATCAAGGTAGCGATACAAAGGATAGTGATGTAGATGGAAGCAATGGATCACAAACAACTGCAAGTACTTACCTCAGCCCTGGCGAAGATGACAGAACATGGGATCTTGGTTTGTATAAGTGTATCATGATCGGAGGTAGAGTATTCTTTGATAAAGACAAAGATGGAATTTTTGATCCGACAGAAAATGGTTTGAATGGATTAGATGTGTATTTAGTGGATGCAATGAGCGGAGCTGTTGTTTCTAAATTAAAGACTGCTGTCAATCCATCGACACCATCGGATGACGGATATTATAAATTCGCATGCATAAAACCTGGGATGTATCATGTTAAATTTGAAAGACCAGGACATTTAGCAGCATCAGAGCCATTTAAAGGAGGCAATACAGATAAAGACAGCGACATCAGCCATGAATTTGGTGTGAATACGACCAGGAAATTTACAGTATTGAGTGGTGATATGATCTTGAATGTAGGAGCAGGCTTCCAGGATAAAGCGACCTTAGGAGACCGAGTATGGTTGGATCGCAACTTTAATGGAATACAGGATGGAAATGAAGAACCTGTTCAGGGCGTAAAGGTTGCAGCGTATACACCTGGTGGGGTGATGGTAAGTGAGGCTACATCTGGATTTGATGGGACCTACATGTTGGATGGTGTTGCACAGGGAGACTATTATGTGAAATTCACCGCGCCGGTAAGTTTTGGGTTTACCATACCACATACAGGATCTGATAATGTGGACAATGATGTGGATGGAACGAACGGATATGGAACAACAAGAATGTACAGGGTTCAAACCGGAGATGCCTTCCCGACCATAGATGCAGGATTGGTATATCAGGTTCTTCCATTGGAGTGGCTAAGTTTTGAGGCAAATTACAATGGAGAATTTACTGAGCTTGATTGGGCAACCGGAGTGGAAATCAACAATGGCCACTTTGAGGTAGAAAGGCGACATGAAAGTGAAACAGAGTTTAAAGCAATTGGTCAGGTAGACGCATCGATTGAGACAGGAGCATCCAGGCATGATTATGAAATGGATGATTTGAATGTAAACCAATCAGAGTGTATTATTACAGAATCAAGCAAGTGGACAGAGATGGAAAATACAACTATAGCAAAGTGATATCTATCCGAGTTCAGCGAGGAAAAGATTTGAGTATAGAGATCTATCCAAATCCGGTAGACGACTTATTGAAAGTAGAAATAGGATTATCAGAAAATGGATTGCTGGAGTCAAGGGTATTTGACAACCATGGTAAGAGTGTTCTGGTAAATCCATTCGGAGGAAATTATATGAAAGCAGGCAAGTACAGTGAATTAATAAATACATCTGTACTCACCCCTGGTCAATATAATCTTCAAATCAAAACCAATAATGGATTGATCAATAAGAGATTTACTGTATCCAGATAGTTGGATCAATTGAAAACAATTTAATGTTAAAAACCCGGAGGAAATCTATTCCTCCGGGTTTTTAATTTTTAGCCAAATGGGATTTATCGACAAAATTATTGTTCGTTTTATTTTCTATAGCTGTAAAATTTCAGAAACAATTCAATGAGAATTTAAAACTTACTGACTTGATTTGGAAAAAATTTGCTTTTGAAATGTGTATGTAATTATGGATGTTTAATTAATTGCATTTACTTATATAGTTTCATCAATTCATTTAGTAAGTATGTAATTTTCATAATCAGTCTGGAGGTATTTTCAATAGGATCGATAAAATAGGGAGCTGTGCTGAATTGATTAAAAAATAGTTGCCCTTATGAATATCAAATTAGGCTGTGGTAGAGTTACCGAAAGTATTAATTGTTTAAAAATAATAAATTTAAAGTAGATAAATCTCAACAAATATAAATATTTAAAATATTAATAATCAATAAAATATAAATTATAAATAATAAATATATTAAAATATTATAATATATAAATAGAAATAGTTTAATTTTGCTTGCCCTTTTGGTATATCCCTTAAACACTTAGGAGGATTTGATCAAATCCTTTTCTTCTTATGCGATTTTCAGAGTTAAAATTTGTTGATTCAGAAATTGGATCTAAGGTTTGTCGCAGTACAAAATTCATTTTTTACTAAAAAAATGAAATAATAAGTCTGGTGAATTATTCAATGATTTTGATCAATCAAGTAAGCCTTAATAATTATTTAATTAGTCTACTTCCATTTAATATTTTTTATGTATCCGAAAATTTTATTCGATTTTAGAACCAACGAAAATAAATTTTTTCACTATCTTTTAAGATTAGTGAATTGCTTTGTTCTATGCTTTTTTACATTTGGTTTGATTGAATCAGTTGGGGCACAAAAAAATTCAGGGTCATCGGTAACGCTTGAATCCATTGTAAAGCAAACCCTAAAAAAGAATGCCGAGGTTCTTCGATTTATGCAGAATAAGGGTCAGTTAGAGAACGATGACATTTTGTATTACCTCGAAAGCAAACAGGGTACCGTCTTGATTGAAAAAAGCCGTATTCGTTTTGTAGCGAAGGAATATGTTCACCTGGAGGGAAGCACGAATAGTTCGGAGAATAGGCTTACAGGTACACATACATTTACTTTAAATTTCAACAATTACAATCCAAAAGTAAAGGCTGTTTTAGGAAGTACATTTGGAACAAAATACAACTATATTTTAGGTAACGATCCGAATCAATATACTTCCGGAGTTATTGCAGCTAAAGACGTAACATTAGAAGATGTTTTTACAGGGATCGATATCAGAATATACAGTAATGATGATGGGTCTTTAGAGTTTGACTGGATTTTAGATCCGGGAGCTGATTATCGAAATATTGATTTATTGTTTGAAGGACAAGATAAACTTTCTGTTGATAAAGATGGAAATCTGGATATTGGTTTGAGATTCACAAAAGTAAAATTTAATGTACCTGAATCCTATCAAATTACAGAAAATGGAAAGAAACCGGTTAAATTTTCATTTGATATAAAAGGCGGAAAATCTGTGGGTTTTAAAACCAATCATAAAGTTGATCCAAATCTTCCATTAATTATTGATCCGATATTAAGCTGGGGGACATTTATGGATGGAAACACAATCGATTTTGATCAATATCTATTTGCCATTCAGGTTGACCCTGCAGATGGCATGGTATATTGTGCCGGAGGAAGTAATCAAAGCATTGTAACCAATGCCGCACCCTATGACGCCAATGGTTATTTGAATACTGTTGGAGGGCTTAGTTCGACAGGAACTCCTCGTGTTGCCATATTATATAGAATCAATAGTTCAGGAACGGACTTAGTGGATTTGACCTTATATGGACCTAACACGGTTGGATTTTTGGATCAGGTCGTAGCCTATGGTTTAAGTCTGGCACCAAGTCGTGTATACATTTGCGGATAAACCAATGTCAATGTGCCCATGGCCGGTACCTCATTTGATGCCACACGGAATAGTGGAGATGGTTTTGTAGCAGCATTTTCCAGAGATTTGGGCACTTTGGATTATGCTACTTATATTGGTGGAACTGCGGATGAATTTCCAGCCGCCACTTCAATCAGAGCTCTGGATGATAATTCCTTTATTGTTGGATTTACTGCAGAAGCTGCCTTACCTGCTGCCTATATTTCTGCCGGATCCGCACAGACTACATTTGGTGGAGGAGCAGACATGTGGTTAGGAAAATTTACAAATTTAAATTCATTGAATTGGGGAACATATGTTGGAGGAAGTTCGGCGGAGACATTTAATGATCTGGAGGTTTTTTCAGATGGCAGAGTTGCATTTTGTGGTTTTGGAGTTGGATCATTAACTGAAGTGGCAAGTGCTGCAGGCAGATCTACTGGGACGGATGAAGATGGTATAATTGGTATTTTGAAAGCGGATGGATCAGCTTTTAATTATTTAGATGAAATAGGCGGTACAGGTGGGGACCGAATTAATGATTTTGAAATAGTAAATAATTTAGTTTATTGGACTGGTGTTGGGGCAAATGGATTTCCAGTATCCGGTTCCGGTGTTTACCAATCGACTTATTATGGCGGAATCTCAGACGTAGTGTTAGGAAAGTAGGAGATACAGGTGGAAGTGGAAATTACAGTGCAACATTTTATGGTACTGCCTTAAAAGACATAGGAAGTGGCATTCAATTGGTGTCACAAACTGATTGTGCCGGAAACAGTGAATCCATCATTTTAATATTCGGTTCAACGAATTCAAGTGGTTTACCTACTGTAAATATTAACGGAGAAAGTTTTTATAACTCAACTTTTAGTGCCGGAATTGATCTTTTTTTTGCTGGATTTAATGGAGTATTAGATAGCTTGATTTTCGGATCATACATTGGTGGAAGTCGGGATGATTATTTAGGGGATACCGGAGATCCAAGAGGAGCCAATCATCTAAATGTAAACGGTGCGGATGTTTATTGCGGGACGACAACGCATAGTTCATCGCATACGCCGACACTAGCTTCCGGAGGTTTTGATACCGGTAAGAGTAATACCACAGATGATGCGCATATTTTGTTTTCCATTCAGTTTACTTCTTTATTAAAAAGTGACTATGGGGATGCACCATCAACTTACGGAACCCCTTCTCATATTCTGGATTGTGCCAATCTCCGAATTGACGGATTGTTGGACGATGAAATGAGTACACAAAATTCAACCAATGCCGATGGTGATGATGCCAATGGTTCAGATGATGAAGATGGTGTTGTTTCTTTTCCAACTTTAACGACCGGTGGTCCCCAAAACATAAGCGTTCAAGTGGTGAATGTGATGAATACCACGGGAAAGGTTGCTAATCTTTATGCTTGGATTGATTTGGATGGAGATGGAAATTTTTCGTCTAGTGAAATTCAATCAACCACTGTTGCAAATGGATTTTCCGGAAATAAAACATTGACATGGACAGGTGCTATGGTGAGTGGTTCGGTGGATGCTCACTATCTTAGGTTGCGTTTGACGACTACTAATTTAAATGACAATGCAGGGACTTCATTAGTGGATGAAAGGTCCACAGCAAGTGCTGCTAATGGGGAGGTGGAAGATTATCGGTTGGTTACACTGAATTGTCCTGTTGCACAAGTAGAAGTAGCTTGCCAAACCCAGACCTCTATTAATTCTAAATTTGCAACCTGGTTAACAAGTGTAACAGCTGGAGGTGGATGTAATGGTACGCTTTCCAACAACAATTCCGGAAATCCTTCAGCATGTGGAGCAGCCAAGACTGTCACTTTTACCTGGACCAGTAGCTGTGCACCCACAAGGACTTCATGTTCTTCAACTTTTACAGTAACAGCTGCCTCACAGGTTGTACTGAATTGTGCCTCTAACATTACCGAAGCAGCCTGTCAAACACAAACTGACATCAATTCAAAATATGCAACATGGTTGGCTACTACCACAAAAAGTGGAGGATGCAATGCCGTGTTAACCAACAACAGTACTGGTGCGCCTTTGGCCTGCGGAGGAAGTAAGACAGTAACATTTACAGTGACCAGTGATTGTGAAGCAGTAAAAACCTGCACTGCAAGTTTTACTGTTACTACAGCCCCTGCTGTTGTGTTAAATTGTGCCTCAAACGTTACAGAAGCAGCCTGTCAAACACAAACTGACATCAATTCAAAATATGCCACATGGTTGGCAACTACCACAAAAAGTGGAGGATGCAATGCCGTGTTAACCAATAATAGTACCGGAGCACCATTGGCATGTGGAGGAAGTAAGACAGTAATATTTACAGTGACCAGTGATTGTGAAGCAGTAAAAACCTGCACTGCAAGTTTTACTGTTACTACAGCCCCTGCTGTTGTGTTAAATTGTGCCTCAAACGTTACAGAAGCAGCCTGTCAAACACAAACTGACATCAATTCAAAATATGCCACATGGTTGGCAACTACCACAAAAAGTGGAGGATGCAATGCAGTATTAACCAATAATAGTACCGGAGCACCATTAGCATGTGGAGGAAGTAAGACAGTAACATTTACTGTTACTAGTGATTGCGAAGCAGTAAAAACCTGCACAGCAAGTTTTACCGTTACAACCGCCCCTGCTGTTGTTTTAAATTGTGTCTCTAACGTTACCGAAGCAGCATGTCAAACACAAACTGACATCAATTCAAAATATGCCACATGGTTGGCAACTACCACAAAAACTGGACTATGCACTGCAGTATTAACCAATAATAGTACCGGAGCACCATTGGCATGTGGAGGAAGTAAGACAGTAACATTTACTGTTACTAGTGATTGCGAAGCAGTAAAAACCTGCACAGCAAGTTTTACCGTTACAACCGCCCCTGCTGTTGTTTTAAATTGTGTCTCTAACGTTACCGAAGCAGCATGTCAAACACAAACTGACATCAATTCAAAATATGCAACATGGTTGACGACTGTAACAAAAAGCGGAGGATGCAATGCAGTATTAACCAACAACAGTACAGGTGCACCATTGGCATGCGGAGGAAGTAAGACGGTAATATTTACAGTGACCAGTGATTGTGAAGCAGTAAAAACCTGTACAGCAAGTTTTACCGTTACAACCGCCCCTGCTATTGTTTTAAATTGTGCCTCTAACGTTACCGAAGCAGCCTGTCAAACACAAACCGAAATCAATTCAAAATACGCCACATGGTTGGCAACTACCACAAAAAGCGGAGGATGCAATGCCGTGTTAACCAATAATAGTACCGGAGCACCATTGGCGTGCGGAGGAAGTAAGACAGTAATATTTACAGTGACCAGTGATTGCGAAGCAGTAAAAACCTGTACAGCTACATTTTCTGTTACAAACCCAGATAATGTAGTATTAAATTGTCCAAATTCAATTGTTGAAGTGGCTTGTCAAGGGCAAACCATGATTGATTCAAAATTTGCAACCTGGCTGGCCACAGCAAATGCATCTGGAGGATGTAATGGAGTTTTAACTAACAATAATTCTGGCGCACCGGATCATTGTTTAGGTGGCACAGCAATGGTTACATTTAATTATTCAAATTCATGTAGTCCGAGTCAAACCTGTAGTTCGACTTTTACCGTAATACAGGGTGTTCCCAGTTGGACTTTGATAAAGTCTAGCACAACAATTCCAAATAGCTATAATGAAGTAGGCGATTCGCTGACATACTCAATAACATTAGACAATACAGGTAACTTGTCTATCAGTAGCATTTTGGTCTCTGATCCGCAGGCCGATCCTGGAAGTATAATTTATGTTTCAGGTGACTTAAATAATAATTCAATATTAGAATCAAACGAAACCTGGATGTATACCGCCTCACACACGGTTACTCAAGCAGACTTAGATGCAGGTTCAATAATTAATACCGCAACATCAAATGGAACACCACAAGGAGGAACTCTTGTTCCTGCAAAAGATACAGCCTATATTCCGGCAATACAAACAATTACCATTGGATTGGTTAAAACCGGAACTCTTAATGCTAATGTCGTTGCACCAAACGGAATAGCAAATCCAGGAGATAAAATCAACTATGCTTTCAAAGTTACCAATACAGGCAATGTGACACTTTCCAATGTAATTGTCACAGATCCAATTATTACAGTAACAGGTGGACCAATCACTTTGGCTCCGGGAGCCATGGACAATACAACATTTACAGGTTCCTATACTTTGACACAAGTTGATATTGACGCTGGAAAGAAGGACAATACTGCTACAACAACAGGTGAAGGTCCGCAGAATCAAATTGCAACCAATTCAGATGATGAAACCGTAAACCTACCAAAATCAGCGAGCATAGACATTGTAAAAACAGGTGTGTGGAATGATGTCAATACAGATGGTAATGCAGATGCAGGAGAGACTGTAAGCTATACATTTAAAGTAACGAATACAGGTAATGTTACCTTGACAAATATTGTAGTAACAGATCCATTGTTTACCGTTACCGGAGGTCCTATTAGTTTAGCTCCCGGACAAATGGATAACACAACATTCACCGGAACCTACACCTTGTTACAAAGTGATGTGGATGCAGGTGTGCGATTAAATACGGCAACTGTAAATGGAAAAGATCCGCAAGACATTACGATAACCGACAGTGATGATGAAACAGTGAATCTGCCAAAATCTGCGAGCATAGATATTGTAAAAACCGGTGTGTGGAATGATGTCAATGCAGATGGTAATGCAGATGCAGGAGAGACAGTAAGCTATACATTTAAAGTAACGAATACAGGTAATGTTACCTTGACAAATATTGTAGTAACAGATCCATTGTTTGCTGTAAGTGGAGGACCGATTACGCTTGCTCCCGGACAAATGGACAACACAACATTCAACGGAACATACACTTTGTTGCAAAGTGATGTGGATGCAGGTGTGCGATTAAATACGGCAACTGTAAATGGAAAAGATCCGCAAGACATTACGATAACCGACAGTGATGATGAAACAGTGAATCTGCCAAAATCAGCAAGTATAGACATTGTAAAAACAGGGGTGTGGAATGATGTCAATGCAGATGGTAATGCAGATGCAGGAGAGACGGTAAGCTATACATTTAAAGTAACGAATACAGGAAACGTTACCTTGAACAATATTGTGGTAACAGATCCATTGTTTGCTGTAAGTGGAGGACCGATTACGCTTGCTCCCGGACAAATGGACAACACAACATTCACCGGAACATACACCTTGTTACAAAGTGATGTAAACGCAGGAGTTAGATTAAATACGGCAACAGTAAATGGTAAAGATCCGCAAGACATTACGATAACCGACAGTGATGATGAAACTGTAAACTTGCCAAAATCTGCGAGCATAGATATTGTAAAAATCGGTGTGTGGAATGATGGAAATGCAGATGGTAATGCAGATGCAGGAGAGACGGTAAGCTATACATTTAAAGTAACGAATACAGGTAATGTTACCTTGACAAATATTTTGGTAACAGATCCATTGTTTGCTGTAAGTGGAGGACCAATTAGTTTAGCTCCCGGACAAATGGACAACACAACATTCACCGGAACATACACCTTGTTACAAAGTGATGTGGATGCCGGAGTTAGATTAAATACGGCAACTGTAAAAGGAAAAGATCCGCAAGACATTACGATAACCGATAATGATGATGAGACTGTTAACTTACCAAAAGCAGCGAGTATAGATATTGTAAAAACTGGTGTATGGAATGATGCAAATATGGATGGCAATGCAGATGCAGGAGAGACCGTAAGCTATACATTTAAAGTAACGAATACAGGTAATGTTACCTTGACAAATATTGTGGTAACAGATCCATTGTTTGCTGTAAGTGGAGGACCAATTACGCTTGCACCTGGACAAATGGACAACACGACTTTCACCGGAACTTATGTATTGTTACAATCGGATGTAGATGCAGGTGTGCGATTAAATACGGCAACCGTAAATGGAAAAGATCCGCAAGACATTACGATAACCGACAGTGATGATGAAACTGTAACCTTACCAAAATCTGCGAGCATAGATATTGTAAAAACAGGTGTGTGGAATGATGTCAATGCAGATGGTAATGCAGATGCAGGAGAGACAGTAAGCTATACATTTAAAGTAACGAATACGGGGAATGTTACCTTGACAAATATTGTAGTAACAGATCCATTGTTTGCTGTAAGTGGAGGACCAATTACGCTTGCACCCGGACAAATGGACAACACGACATTCACCGGAACATACACCTTGTTACAAAGTGATGTAGATGCTGGTGTGCGATTAAATACCGCAACCGTAAATGGAAAAGATCCGCAGGACATTACGATAACCGATAGTGATGATGAAACAGTCAATCTGCCAAAATCTGCGAGCATAGATATTGTAAAAACCGGTGTGTGGAATGATGTCAATGCAGATGGTAATGCAGATGCAGGAGAGACAGTAAGCTATACATTTAAAGTAACGAATACAGGTAATGTTACCTTGACAAATATTTTAGTAACAGATCCATTGTTTGCTGTAAGTGGAGGACCGTTTACGCTTGCTCCCGGACAAATGGATAACACAACATTCACCGGAACATACACCTTGTTACAAAGTGATGTGGATGCCGGTGTTCGATTAAATACGGCAACTGTAAATGGAAAAGATCCGCAAGACATTACGATAACCGATAATGATGATGAAACAGTGAACTTACCAAAATCAGCGAGCATAGATATTGTAAAAACCGGTGTGTGGAATGATGGAAATGCAGATGGTAATGCAGATGCAGGAGAGACAGTAAGCTATACATTTAAAGTAACGAATACAGGTAATGTTTCCTTGACAAATATTGTGGTAACAGATCCATTGTTTGCTGTAAGTGGAGGACCAATTACGCTTGCTCCCGGACAAATGGACAACACAACATTCACCGGAACCTACACCTTGTTACAAAGTGATGTAGATGCCGGTGTGCGATTAAATTCCGCAACGGTAAATGGAAAAGATCCGCAAGACATTACGATAACCGATAATGATGATGAAACAGTGAATCTGCCAAAATCTGCGAGCATAGATATTGTAAAAACAGGTGTGTGGAATGATGTGAACGCAGATGGTAATGCAGATGCAGGAGAGACAGTAAGCTATACATTTAAAGTAACGAATACAGGAAACGTAACGCTTGACCAATATTGTAGTAACAGATCCATTGTTTACCGTTACCGGAGGTCCTATTAGTTTAGCTCCCGGACAAATGGACAACACAACATTCACCGGAACCTACACTTTGTTACAAAGTGATGTGGATGCAGGTGTGCGATTAAATACGGCAACTGTAAATGGAAAAGATCCGCAAGACATTACGATAACCGATAATGATGATGAAACTGTAACCTTACCAAAATCTGGGAGCATAGATATTGTAAAAACCGGTGTGTGGAATGATGTCAATACAGATGGTAATGCAGATGCAGGAGAGACAGTAAGCTATACATTTAAAGTAACGAATACAGGTAATGTTACCTTGACAAATATTGTGGTAACAGATCCATTGTTCACTGTAAGTGGAGGACCAATTACGCTTGCTCCCGGACAAATGGACAACACAACATTCACCGGAACATACACCTTGTTACAAAGTGATGTAGATGCCGGTGTTCGATTAAATACGGCAACTGTAAATGGAAAAGATCCACAGAATGTAACCATAAGTGATACAGATGATGAAACCGTAAACCTACCAAAATCAGCAAGTATAGACATTGTAAAAACCGGTGTGTGGAATGATGTGAACGCAGATGGTAATGCAGATGCAGGAGAGACAGTAAGCTATACATTTAAAGTGACGAATACAGGAAATGTTACCTTGACAAATATTGTAGTAACAGATCCATTGTTTGCTGTAAGTGGAGGACCGATTACGCTTGCTCCAGGACAAATGGACAACACAACTTTCACCGGAACCTACACCTTGTTACAAAGTGATGTGGATGCAGGTGTGCGATTAAATACGGCAACAGTAAATGGAAAAGATCCGCAAGACATTACGATAACCGATAGTGATGATGAAACTGTAAACTTGCCAAAATCTGCGAGCATAGATATTGTAAAAACAGGTGTGTGGAATGATGTCAATGCAGATGGTAATGCAGATGCAGGAGAGACAGTAAGCTATACATTTAAAGTAACGAATACAGGTAATGTTACCTTGACAAATATTGTAGTAACAGATCCATTGTTTGCTGTAAGTGGAGGACCAATTACGCTTGCTCCCGGACAAATGGACAACACTACATTCACCGGAACATACACCTTGTTACAAAGTGATGTGGATGCAGGTGTGCGATTAAATACGGCAACTGTAAAAGGAAAAGATCCGCAAAATGTAAACGTCAGTGATACGGATGATGAAACTGTAAACTTGCCAAAATCTGCGAGCATAGATATTGTAAAAACCGGTGTGTGGAATGATGTCAATGCAGATGGTAATGCAGATGCAGGAGAGACAGTAAGCTATACATTTAAAGTAACGAATACAGGTAATGTTACCTTGACAAATATTGTAGTAACAGATCCATTGTTTGCTGTAAGTGGAGGACCAATTACGCTTGCACCCGGACAAATGGACAACACAACATTCACCGGAACCTACACCTTGTTACAAAGTGATGTAAACGCAGGAGTAAGATTAAATACAGCAACCGTAAATGGAAAAGATCCGCAAGACATTACGATAACCGACAGTGATGATGAAACTGTAAACTTGCCAAAATCTGCGAGCATAGATATTGTAAAAACAGGTGTGTGGAATGATGTCAATGCAGATGGTAATGCAGATGCAGGAGAGACGGTAAGCTATACATTTAAAGTGACGAATACGGGGAATGTTACCTTGACAAGTATTGTGGTAACAGATCCATTGTTTGCTGTAAGTGGAGGTCCTATTAGTTTAGCTCCCGGACAAATGGATAACACAACATTCACCGGAACATACACCTTGTTACAAAGTGATGTGGATGCAGGTGTGCGATTAAATACGGCAACTGTAAATGGAAAAGATCCGCAAGACATTACGATAACCGATAATGATGATGAAACAGTGAATCTGCCAAAATCAGCGAGCATAGATATTTTAAAAACAGGTGTATGGAATGATGGAAATGCAGATGGTAATGCCGATGCAGGAGAGACGGTAAGCTATACATTTAAAGTAACGAATACAGGTAATGTTACCTTGACAAATATTTTGGTAACAGATCCATTGTTCACTGTAAGTGGAGGACCAATTACGCTTGCTCCCGGACAAATGGACAACACTACATTCACCGGAACATACACCTGGTTACAAAGTGATGTGGATGCAGGTGTGCGATTAAATACGGCAACTGTAAAAGGAAAAGATCCGCAAAATGTAAACGTCAGTGATACGGATGATGAAACTGTAAACTTGCCAAAATCTGCGAGCATAGATATTGTAAAAACCGGTGTGTGGAATGATGTCAATGCAGATGGTAATGCAGATGCAGGAGAGACAGTAAGCTATACATTTAAAGTAACGAATACAGGTAATGTTACCTTGACAAATATTGTAGTAACAGATCCATTGTTTGCTGTAAGTGGAGGACCAATTACGCTTGCACCCGGACAAATGGACAACACAACATTCACCGGAACCTACACTTTGTTACAAAGTGATGTAAACGCAGGAGTAAGATTAAATACGGCAACCGTAAATGGAAAAGATCCGCAAGACATTACGATAACCGACAGTGATGATGAAACTGTAAACTTGCCAAAATCTGCGAGCATAGATATTGTAAAAACAGGTGTGTGGAATGATGTCAATGCAGATGGTAATGCAGATGCAGGAGAGACGGTAAGCTATACATTTAAAGTGACGAATACGGGGAATGTTACCTTGACAAGTATTGTGGTAACAGATCCATTGTTTGCTGTAAGTGGAGGTCCTATTAGTTTAGCTCCCGGACAAATGGATAACACAACATTCACCGGAACATACACCTTGTTACAAAGTGATGTGGATGCAGGTGTGCGATTAAATACGGCAACTGTAAATGGAAAAGATCCGCAAGACATTACGATAACCGATAATGATGATGAAACAGTGAATCTGCCAAAATCAGCGAGCATAGATATTTTAAAAACAGGTGTATGGAATGATGGAAATGCAGATGGTAATGCCGATGCAGGAGAGACGGTAAGCTATACATTTAAAGTAACGAATACAGGTAATGTTACCTTGACAAATATTGTGGTAACAGATCCATTGTTCACTGTAAGTGGAGGACCAATTACGCTTGCTCCCGGACAAATGGACAACACAACATTCACCGGAACATACACCTTGTTACAAAGTGATGTAGATGCTGGTGTTCGATTAAATACCGCAACCGTAAATGGAAAAGATCCGCAAGACATTACGATAACCGACAGTGATGATGAAACCATCAACTTACCAAAATCTGCAAGCATAGATATTGTAAAAACCGGTGTGTGGAATGATGGAAATGCAGATGGTAATGCAGATGCAGGAGAGACGGTAAGCTATACATTTAAAGTAACGAATACAGGTAATGTTACCTTGACAAATATTGTAGTAACAGATCCATTGTTCACTGTAAGTGGAGGACCAATTACGCTTGCTCCCGGACAAATGGACAACACAACATTCACAGGAACCTACACCTTGTTACAAAGTGATGTAGATGCCGGTGTTCGATTAAATACGGCAACTGTAAAAGGAAAAGATCCGCAAGACATTACGATAACCGACAGTGATGATGAAACAGTGAATTTGCCAAAATCAGCAAGTATAGACATTGTAAAAACCGGTGTGTGGAATGATGTCAATGCAGATGGTAATGCAGATGCAGGAGAGACAGTAAGCTATACATTTAAAGTAACGAATACAGGAAATGTTACCTTGACAAATATTGTAGTAACAGATCCATTGTTTGCTGTAAGTGGAGGACCAATTACCCTTGCTCCCGGACAAATGGACAACACAACATTCACAGGAACCTACACCTTGTTACAAAGTGATGTGGATGCCGGTGTGCGATTAAATACGGCAACTGTAAATGGAAAAGATCCGCAAGACATTACGATAACCGACAGTGATGATGAAACAGTGAATCTGCCAAAATCAGCAAGTATAGACATTGTAAAAACAGGTGTGTGGAATGATGGAAATGCAGATGGTAATGCCGATGCAGGAGAGACTGTAAGCTATACATTTAAAGTAACGAATACAGGTAATGTTACCTTGACAAATATTGTGGTAACAGATCCATTGTTTGCTGTAAGTGGAGGACCAATTACGCTTGCTCCCGGACAAATGGACAACACAACATTCACCGGAACATACACCTTGTTACAAAGTGATGTAGATGCAGGTGTTAGATTAAATACGGCAACTGTAAAAGGAAAAGATCCGCAAAATGTAAACGTCAGTGATACGGATGATGAAACAGTAAACTTGCCAAAATCAGCGAGCATAGATATTGTAAAAACCGGTGTGTGGAATGATGTCAATGCAGATGGTAATGCCGATGCAGGAGAGACTGTAAGCTATACATTTAAAGTAACGAATACAGGTAATGTTACCTTGACAAATATTGTGGTAACAGATCCATTGTTTGCTGTAAGTGGAGGACCGATTACGCTTGCTCCCGGACAAATGGACAACACTACATTCACCGGAACATACACCTTGTTACAAAGTGATGTAGATGCAGGTGTGCGATTAAATACGGCAACTGTAAATGGAAAAGATCCACAGAATGTAACCATAAGTGATACAGATGATGAAACCGTAAACCTACCAAAAGCAGCGAGCATAGACCTTATAAAAACAGGTGTATGGAATGATGTGAACGCAGATGGTAATGCAGATGCAGGAGAGACTGTAAGCTATACATTTAAAGTAACGAATACGGGGAATGTTACCTTGACAAATATTTTGGTAACAGATCCATTGTTTGCTGTAAGTGGAGGTCCTATTAGTTTAGCTCCCGGACAAATGGACAACACAACATTCACCGGAACATACACCTTGTTACAAAGTGATGTGGATGCAGGTGTTCGATTAAATACGGCAACTGTAAAAGGAAAAGATCCGCAAGACATTACGATAACCGACAGTGATGATGAAACTGTAAACTTGCCCAAATCTGCGAGTATAGACCTTATAAAAACCGGTGTGTGGAATGATGTCAATGCAGATGGTAATGCAGATGCAGGAGAGACAGTAAGCTATACATTTAAAGTGACGAATACAGGTAATGTTACCTTGACAAATATTGTGGTAACAGATCCATTGTTTGCTGTAAATGGAGGACCTATTACGCTTGCACCCGGACAAATGGTTAACACAACATTCACCGGAACATACACCTTGTTACAAAGTGATGTGGATGCAGGTGTTCGATTAAATACGGCAACCGTAAGAGGAAAAGATCCGCAAGACATTACGATAACCGACAGTGATGATGAAACAGTAAACTTGCCAAAATCAGCGAGCATAGATATTGTAAAAACCGGTGTGTGGAATGATGGAAATGCAGATGGCAATGCAGATGCAGGAGAGACAGTAAGCTATACATTTAAAGTAACAAATACGGGGAATGTTACCTTGACAAATATTGTAGTAACAGATCCATTGTTTGTTGTAAGTGGAGGACCAATTACGCTTACACCCGGACAAATGGACAACACAACATTTACCGGAACATACACCTTGTTACAAAGTGATGTAGATGCCGGTGTTCGATTAAATACGGCAACTGTAAATGGAAAAGATCCGCAAGACATTACGATAACCGATAATGATGATGAAACAGTGAATCTGCCAAAATCAGCGAGCATAGATATTTTAAAAACAGGTGTATGGAATGATGGAAATGCAGATGGTAATGCAGATGCAGGAGAGACAGTAAGCTATACATTTAAAGTAACGAATACAGGAAATGTTACCTTGACAAGTATTGTGGTAACAGATCCATTGTTTACTGTAAGTGGAGGACCAATTACGCTTGCACCCGGACAAATGGATAACACAACATTCACCGGAACATACACCTTGTTGCAAAGTGATGTGGATGCAGGTGTTCGATTAAATACGGCAACCGTAAATGGAAAAGATCCGCAAGACATTACGATAACCGATAGTGATGATGAAACTGTAACCTTACCAAAATCTGCGAGCATAGATATTGTAAAAACCGGTGTGTGGAATGATGTCAATGCAGATGGTAATGCAGATGCAGGAGAGACGGTAAGCTATACATTTAAAGTAACGAATACGGGGAATGTTACCTTGACAAATATTGTAGTAACAGATCCATTGTTTGCTGTTAGTGGAGGACCGATTACGCTTGCTCCCGGACAAATGGACAACACAACATTCACCGGAACATACACCTTGTTACAAAGTGATGTGGATGCCGGTGTTCGATTAAATACGGCAACTGTAAAAGGAAAAGATCCGCAAGACATTACGATAACCGACAGTGATGATGAAACAGTGAATCTGCCAAAATCTGCGAGCATAGATATTGTAAAAACCGGTGTGTGGAATGATGTCAATGCAGATGGCAATGCAGATGCAGGAGAGACATTAAGCTATACATTTAAAGTAACGAATACAGGAAATGTTACCTTGACAAATATTTTGGTAACAGATCCATTGTTTGCTGTAAGTGGAGGACCTATTACGCTTGCACCCGGACAAATGGTTAACACAACATTCACCGGAACATACACCTTGTTACAAAGTGATGTAGATGCCGGTGTGCGATTAAATACCGCAACCGTAAATGGAAAAGATCCGCAAGACATTACGATAACCGACAGTGATGATGAAACTGTGAATCTGCCACAATACCCAAAGATTGGATTATCAAAAAAGCTGATTTCTGCAGTGAACAATTTGGACGGAACATTTACGGCAAAATTTGAATTGAACATTTTGAATATTGGCAATGTCACTCTAGGAGACATTCAACTCACAGATAATATTACTTCGGAATTTGGGAATTATGTGAATCTATCTCCATCAATTCCTGGTCAATATACCATAAGTAATTTTGCAATTATTTCTAATTCTATAAACCCATTGACATTGAATTATGCATTTGATGGAATGACAAATCAAAATATTTTCAATACTGGTTTAGGTGGTACTTTAGTTGTGGGAGAAAACATGAAAGTAGGCTTAAGTATTTTATTCAGACCCAACAAGTACAAATACATTAATCAAGCAACGGTTTTTGGTGATAAGCCTTTCAATGACGATCCTATTGGAGTTCCTGATGATGATCCTGAAGATACCAGGGATGATTCTGACACCGGTGGTAACAGTACAAATGATCCAAGTCAGGGAGGAATAAATCCGGAAGAGCCGGGCGATATGGGAACAGTAGATGATCCTACCTTAATCAAAATTCCTGCAAGCCAATTAAGCGGACAAGCCTGGAATGATTTGAATGGGAATGGAATTCAAGAACCTGGAGAGCCTGGGTTAATTGGCATAGAAACGTGGTTGTACAAATGTGATGGTACATTGGTTAGAAAGGATACTACCGATAACTTAGGTAATTATTTATTTGATTTCATTCCATCTCCCGTGGATTATTATGTAGTTTTTAAACCGGGAATTTACCTACCAGACTATGGATTTACTACTCAGAATGTGGGTATGGATGACCAAATAGATAGTGATGTAAATCCAGGAGGAAAAGGCCCTTGCGTTACCCTGAATCTATTTGATATGGTAGATAACTACGACGCCGGATTAGTAAATCTTTCGACTTATGGTGATTTCGTTTGGCACGATAAGAATGGAAATGGAATTCAAGATATAGGAGAGAATGGAGTTTATGGGGTTAAAGTTACCTTGTTTGATGCTTCAACTAATCTTCCTTCCCGAACCACCACTACGGATGTCAACGGTATTTATTTATTCGATAAGTTGTTGCCAAAAAGTTATTATGCCCAATATGACCCACCTTCAGGATGGAACATAAGCCAAGCCAATGTTGGCAATGATGTCAGGGATAGTGACGTGGATAACAGCAACGGATTGAGAACAAACGCTACAACATATATCAGTCCTGGAGAAATAGACAGGACTTGGGATCTTGGATTATACAATTGTGCAATGATTAGTGGACGTACTTTCTTTGACGTTAACAAAAATGGTGTATTCGATATTCAGGAGAATGGTTTAAATGGGCTTAAAGTTCAGTTGATTGATGCGATGAATGGGAGTGTAATCGAGACTGTGACTACATCGTTTAATCCATCGACACCATCGGATGACGGATATTATAAATTCGCATGCATAAAACCTGGGATGTATCATGTTAAATTTGAAAGACCAGGACATTTAGCAGCATCAGAGCCATTTAAAGGAGGCAATACAGATAAAGACAGCGACATCAGCCATGAATTTGGTGTGAATACGACCAGGAAATTTACAGTATTGAGTGGTGATATGATCTTGAATGTAGGAGCAGGCTTTCAGGATAAAGCGACCTTAGGAGACCGAGTATGGTTGGATCGCAACTTTAATGGAATACAGGATGGAAATGAAGAACCTGTTCAGGGCGTAAAGGTTGCTGCGTATACACCTGGCGGGGTGATGGTAAGTGAGGCTACATCTGGATTTGATGGGACCTACATGTTGGATGGTGTTGCACAGGGAGACTATTATGTGAAATTTACCGCGCCGGTAAGTTTTGGGTTTACCATACCACATACAGGATCTGATAATGTGGACAATGATGTGGATGGAACCAACGGATATGGAACAACAAGAGTGTACAGGGTTCAAACAGGAGATGCATTTCCTACCATAGATGCGGGATTGGTGTATCAGGTTCTGCCATTGGAGTGGCTAAGTTTTGAGGCAAATTACAATGGAGAATTTACTGAGCTTGATTGGGCAACCGGAGTGGAAATCAACAATGGCCACTTTGAGGTAGAAAGGCGACATGAAAGTGAAACAGAGTTTAAAGCAATTGGTCAGGTAGACGCATCGATTGAGACGGGAGCATCCAGGCATGATTATGAAATGGATGATTTGAATGTAAACCAATCCGGATTGTATTATTACAGAATCAAGCAAGTGGACAGAGATGGAAAATACAACTATAGCAAAGTGATATCTATCCGAGTTCAGCGAGGAAAAGATTTGAGTATAGAGATCTATCCAAATCCGGTAGACGACTTATTGAAAGTAGAAATAGGATTATCAGAAAATGGATTGCTGGAGTCAAGGGTATTTGACAACCATGGTAAGAGTGTTCTGGTAAATCCATTCGGAGGAAATTATATAAAAGCAGGCAAGTACAGTGAATTAATAAATACATCTGTACTCACTCCTGGTCAATATAATCTTCAAATCAAAACCAATAATGGATTGATTAATAAGAGATTTACTGTTTCCAGATAACTTTTACAGGATAGTAACTAAAGTGAAAGCAATTTAACCCAGTGGAATTTTCTGCCGGGTTTTTTATTTTGTTTCTTAGGATTAAAAAAAGTTAAGTTGAATCATCCAGGATTGGATTATAATCTTTGCTTTCCATAATTCCAAAAATAGCTTATTAAATTTTCATTTAACCTTGGTTAAGAGACTACTGAATCTATTTCTCTAATTTTTTTAACACTTTCCTAATATTATTTTAACGCTACATTATTAATCCAAAGCGGAGAATTTTCGTCAAAGTAATAAATTCAAAAAATGAAAAAGAAGATTTTCTCTATGTTGGCTTTTGCTTTTTTTTATGCAAAGTTTGTTTGCTCAATTTCAAATGGGGATAGAAGTTGGACCATCAGTAAGTAATATGAGCATAAAAGGCACCGGTAGTTTGATCAATGACCCAGATCCCTTTTTGGGAATTAAAGCAGGTGTTTCTGCCAGTTTTGCACCGATAGACGCTTTTAGCATAAAATCCGGATTGTATTACCACAAAACCGGTTTTATCGCAAGTCAATCTTTGGGTTTTGAAATTTTTGATGTAGACATTCCGGCAAATCTTAAGGCAATTACACAATTACATTTTATAGAAATGCCGGTTCTTGATCAATGTAATTTTGGGAAAGGTGCAGTGCAAGGTTATATAGAAGCAGGTCCGCAGATGAGTCTTGCTGTGGATGGGGACATTCGGACCCGTGCAAGTTTATTGGTAGACTTCAATTTGGGTACTTATGACATCAATATGCGAAATTCAAATTTCAGACAATTTGAATGGGGCGGTGTAATAGGTGCTGGGATAAAATGGAAACTGAATGAATCTTTGGGAATGTCCTTAGGGACTCAATATTTGAAGGGATTCACCGATCTAACCAATGAGCCAATCCTGGACATCAGAACTTCAAGAAATGCATTGAGCGCACAACTTGGATTACAATATAAATTCTAGTACTACCTATCTTTTAAATGATCAAGACTTTCTGGTTAAACACAGGAAGTCTTTTTTTATTGTATCAAACCATTAATCTTGCAGGACAAGTAACAAGCTTACCTAATAGATCACCAGTAACATCAAATCCTTCTATAATAATTTCCTGCAAAGTGTTGATCATATCAATAGATGCATCCGGCAAATTTACCCTAAGATAATTGTCCGTAAATCCGGAAAGTCCTTCCATTTGCTCAACTTGTTTTTGCTCCAGTAAAACTGTTTGTCGGGTATTTAAAAATTGATGATAAAAATTATTTTTTTTCTTGATGGACAGATTTCTTAATTGCTGACTGCGCTGATGTCTTATGGATGGATCAATCTTTCCTTCCATCTCATTGGCTATTGTGTTGGGTCTTTCTGAATAAGTGAAAACATGAAGATAACTTACATCAATACCGTGGATAAAATCAAAGCTGTTTTGAAAATGATCATTGGTTTCACCGGGAAAACCAACAATTACATCCACACCAATACATGCATGTGGCATAACTTGTTTAATGTATTCCACCCGCTCTGCGTATAATTCTCTGCGATATCTGCGTTTCATCAGACTCAATATCTCGTTGTCACCAGATTGCAAAGGCATGTGAAAATGCGGCATAAATCTTTTCGATGCAGCAACAAAATCAATAACTTCTTTGGTGCACAAATTTGGCTCAATGGAGGATATCCTGAATCTGTCTATTTCATCCAACTCGTCCAGCGCTTTTATCAGATCGATAAACAAGGCTTCTTTTTTTGGTCGCTGACCTTCAATCACCTCCGTTCCATTTCCAAAGTCTCCAAGATTTACCCCAGTTAATACGATCTCTTTAACTCCCTTTTTTCCAATTTCACGGGCCATGGCAACAATGCTGTCCACTTCACCGGAACGTGATCTTCCCCGTGCCAAAGGAATGGTACAAAAGCTACATTTGTAATCACATCCATCCTGGACTTTCAGAAAAGTTCTGGTGCGATCTTCAATAGAATAGGATGGCATAAATTGGTTAACATCCCGGATATCTCCTGCGTAAATTTGACCAAGAGGATTCATCGGTTCCAGGTGTTGTAAATGCTCCAGGATATTAAATTTTTCAGCAGCACCCAAAACCATACTGACGCCCGGAATATTGGCTATTTCTGCCGGTTTTAGTTGGGCATAACAACCAATGACCAATACCTTTGCGGTGGAATTTTTTCTTAAAGCAGAACGAACAGCTTTACGACATTTTTTATCTGCCTGATCAGTAACTGAACAGGTATTGAGGATGTAAATGTCAGCCGCTTCTTCAAATGCTACTTCCTCATACCCCGCCTTACGGAATTGTTGGCTAATACCGGATGTTTCTGCAAAATTGAGTTTGCAGCCCAGGGTATGAAAGGAAACTGTGCGTCCTGTTGACAATTGTTGGATTTGAGCACAAAAATAGACTTATCTTGTTGAATCCACAAAAAGTAATCCGCAAAGAAGTAGGTATCACCTGATATTCTAATTATTTGGTTGGAATTCTATGTTTCAAGGATATCTTATTTTTAAAGTGTACCATTCCCCAAAGCTTGTTTATTTTTGCCTTCGAAACAATCATTATTTTCAACAATAAAATGTTTTTCCATAAAAATTACTTATGAATAAATATATTCTTTACTTACTGTTCATTTTTATTGTCATTGATCTATTTTCCTGCAAAAGCGATAAAAGAGTAGAAGTATTAAAATATTCTGTGTTGAATGAGTATCCTCATGATGGGAATAGCTTTACGCAAGGACTTGCATGGGAGAATGGTCAGTTATATGAAGGAACCGGACTTGAGGGAAAGTCAAAATTGCTAAGCGTAGAGTTAAGTTCAGGAAAGGTCATTAAATCCATTAGTCTTGCACCAGAATATTTTGGTGAAGGAATTTGTATTTTGAAAGATAAAATTTTTCAATTGACCTGGCAAAACAAAAAAGTTTTTGTTTACGACAAATCCACATTTAATTTGTTGCATACCTTTACCATTGCTACTGAAGGCTGGGGCATTTGTACAGATGGTCAAAATTTGATCGTCAGCGACGGAACCAATAAATTGAGTTTTTATGATCCGGACAAATTCCAATTGATCAAGGAATTATTCATCAAGGAAAAGAATGCGAACATTTACCATCTTAATGAATTGGAATATATTGACGGCAATGTATTTGCAAATAAATGGAACAGCGATCTGGTATATAGAATTGATCCTGTTTCCGGTACTGTAAACGGTAAATTAAATTTATCCGCTTTGACCAAAAAGCACAGGCAGCTCATCCTGATGCAGATGTACTGAATGGAATTGCTTTTAATCCACAAACCGGAAATATTTATGTTACAGGTAAAAGATGGTTGAGCCTTTTTGAAATTAGGCTGGATTAACTTTTTATATTTAGATGGAGTGCCTGTTAAAGGAAATTGTTTCTTAAAAATGGACAGATTAATTATTGTTGTGCGAAATCCCTGAATATAATTTAATGCGGCATAATGGGAAGAATGGTTACAATTTTTCATTTTAAATCAGAAAATGGAGATATTTCTCTTTCACAGTGCTAGAAATTATTTTAACGCTTACCATTGTGCATTAAGTTTTCAATAATTTATAGCCAAGACATCATAATAAACCAATGTAATTTATGAAATGGAAAAATTTCTTAATTTAGAGCTTGGTAAGTCAACTTAGATGTTTCTTAAAATATTTTTTTCAATACTGTTTATTTGTGCTGTGGCAATTCTATTTTGGAACTCTACTGTACAAGATAGCGCAAAGTTGAATCATGAAATTCGGGATAACCGGGTTTCTTCGGTATATCCAAGAATCAAGGGAATATCTTTAGTTGCTCCACCGAAACCATTTAAAGAAAATCCTGCACACAGCATAAGGAGCGTTAACGCAGAATGGATTGCCGTGATTCCTTATGCCTACACTCCCTTAAACAAACCCGAAGTTAAATATGGCGACAACAGCTGGCAATGGTGGGGGGAGACAGAGCAAGGTGCCAGAAAAACCATAGTGATTGCAAAAGAAAACAAACTTAAGGTAATGCTTAAACCCCAGGTTTATATCCATAAAGGTTGGACAGGATCTTTGGATTTTGCGAATCCATTAGATTGGGAGCAGTGGGAATCTCAGTACTCCGGTTACCTGCTCAGAATGGCATCGCTTGCAGAAGAACTTAAGGTTGAATTATTTTGTATTGGTACTGAATTTAATCTATCTGCACAGAAGAGACCTGCATTCTGGTTTGATTTGGTTGCTCAGGTGAAGAAGATATATAAAGGGAAGATTTGTTATTCTGCCAATTGGGATGATTATGCTCAGGTGCCATTTTGGGATGAATTGGATTATATTGGGATCAGTGCCTACTTTCCATTAAGCAACGAATCTGAACCGGACACTGCCACACTAAAATCAGCCTGGGCGCCTTATCTGGAAAGTTTGGCGCAATTTGCCGACAAGCACCACAAACAAATATTATTTACGGAATATGGATATCTGACTGTCAGTGGATGTGCAGGCAAGACCTGGGAACTGGAAAAAAATATAAGAACCTTATCCCTAAATGAGGAGGCACAGGCAGTGGCGTATCATGCATTATTCAGTAGTTGGTGGGATAAAGATTTTTGGGCAGGAGGTTTTGTCTGGAAATGGTTTCCGGATGGTGAAGGCCATGAGGGTTATCCTGAAAAGGACTATACACCTCAGGGAAAAAAAGCGGAAGAGGTACTCAGGACCTGGTACGCCAGGTAATTTTTACAGGTAAATTGATGCACCAATTTTCATCAGAAAGGATTGGTTAAACCTTGGTTAAAGAATTTTAATCTGGAATTGTTTGAACCAAAATATCTTTCGGTTGTCCCATCTTTGCTAGAATGAATAAAAAAGCAATTTGGCTGGTTATTGGATTGATGGGTGTTGCCCTTCTGGGTACCGTCATTCTGCAGTTTTATTGGATCAACTGGTCGGTTAAGCTCAATGAAAAACAATTTGATGACCACATCATCACAGCTTTAAAAAGAGTTGCCGACAAACTGGAAAAGGAAAAGGAAAATTGGGAGCTTTCGCAAATTGAAAAATGGATACAAGAAGGGAACAGGCCATTGGAAGATCAAAAACGTCTTTTGGAATATGCCACCTTGCTGATGAGCAATCAAATTTCAGCAATCATGGACTCCAGTAGTTTCAGTACACTGGATCCTGAATACAGCTGGGATAAGAAGAAAGAGATTGTGGAAATGATAGATCGTGAGTTGCGGATACATCCCGCTGGTTTGGAGCAACGCATCAATCCCCAAAAACTCTCAGCCTTACTAAAACACGAATTCGACGAACTCAATCTCAATTTAAAATATTCCTTTGGTGTCTATGACAATGCTCATAAGAGTTTAGTCATTTTGAATGAAAATTATGTGGTAGATCTGGCAACTAATACAAATGCTTCCCGCTCGGACATTGAGGATGATAAAGTATTGACAGAAACTTCCTACAGGGTGGCTTTGTTTTCTACAGCAAGCGGTTCCCCCGGTATTTTAAAAGTGGTTTTTCCAACCAAGCAGTCATGGTTGTGGAAATCCGTTTTGCCAATAGTTTTCTTATCCTTGTTGCTTACGGGTTTGATTTTGGGTTGTTTTATTTATGTGATTTATGTGATTTTTCGACAGAAAAAATTATCCGAAATCAAAAATGATTTTGTCAACAACATGACCCATGAATTTAAAACACCAATAGCTACTATATCCCTGGCTTCAGATTCTATTCTTTCTCCAATGATCATCCAGTCTCCGGACAAGATCAGGAGGTTCATGGATATCATCAAGCAAGAGAACCGCAGAATGTTAAGCCAGGTGGAAAAAGTTTTGCAAATGGCATTGCTCGATAAGCATGATTTCCAACTTAACCTCAAGTCATTGGACATTCATGAAATTATTCGGGAAGCGGTCAGGAACATCAGTTTGCAGGTGAACCAAAAGAACGGACAGATACATGAAGAACTGGGCGCTTCTAATGCCATTCTGAGAGCAGATCAAACGCACATGACCAACATAATCTACAATCTGCTGGACAATGCCAACAAATATTCCATGGAATCCCCATCTATCCGGATTATTACCGAAAATGCGAAGAAAGGAATTCAAATCAAAGTAATAGATACCGGAATAGGAATGACCAAAGATGCACAAAAAATGATCTTTGAAAAATTCTATCGGGTACCTACAGGCAATTTACATGATGTAAAGGGTTTTGGACTTGGCTTAAGCTATGTTAAAGCCATGGTGCAAGCCCACAATGGCACTATTGAGGTAAGCTCCGAACCCGGTAAGGGATCTACTTTTACACTTTATTTTCCCAATTAATCCAAATTTTTAATGGGACAGTATATATTTTTCAATTTTAAACGTTAGTAACTGAGTATAATTCTCACTTTATGATTGCAGCAAATACCGAAAACAAACCGAATACAAAAATTCTATTGGTTGAAGATGACCGTAATTTCGGTGATGTTCTTAAGTCTTATCTTGAAATGCATGGTTACGATGTAGACCTTGCTGTGGATGGTATAGATGGATTTGAACATTACAGAAGGGGTACCTATGACCTTTGTATTCTGGACGTCATGATGCCCAGGAAGGATGGTTTTACCCTTGCGAAAGACATCCGTACCAAAAGTGCAGAGGTCCCTATCATTTTTCTAACCGCAAGGACCCTCAAAGAGGATATTGTAGAAGGATTCCGAATTGGTGCTGACGATTATGTTACCAAGCCTTTTAACTCTGAGGAATTGCTTTACAGAGTACAGGCAATTCTTAAAAGGGCCCAAAAGAACAAGAACAATCCTTCAGAGGAAGTGAACGACTACCAAATAGGTAAGTATCATTTTAATTTTCCGCTTAGGGTTCTATACCTCAAGGAAAATGAAGAAATACACGATAAAGTAAAGCTAAGTCCTAAAGAAGCTCAGTTGTTAAAAATGTTCTGTGAGCACCGAAACAATATTCTTGCAAGATCGGAAGCCTTATCTAAGATTTGGGGTGAGGACAACTATTTCACTGCCAGAAGTATGGATGTGTTTGTGACCAAACTCAGAAAATACCTGGCCAATGATTCAAATATTGAAATCAGCAACATACATGGAAATGGATTCAGAATGATCATCCATGGAGAAGAAGGTTCGGAATTGTAAACCTTCCCAAACGTTGCTAAGTCAAGCGGTAATCAGCCTAGAGAGAATTCTCGTGAAATCTATATATTCAGACTGTATTCTACAGAAATAGCAGTGTTCAGCAATTTAGAGATTGGACAGTTCTTTTCTGCATTGTGCACACATTCTGCGAAAACCTCTTCTGATATCCCATCTACTTTTGCTTTTAAGACCAAATGTGAAGAAACAATACTTCCATTTTCAAACTTAATCCTGCATTGGGTCTCCAAAAGTTCGGGTTTGAATCCGGCTTCACCTAAAACAAAACTTAATTTCATACTGAAACAACCTGCATGGGCTGCTGCAACCAATTCTTCCGGATTGGTTCCGATTCCCTGTTCGAATCTGGACAGAAATGAATATTGCGTGTGATTAAGTATTCCACTTTGTGTGCTGAGGTTGCCACTTCCTTCCTTACCTGATCCTTGCCATTGAGCGTCTGCTGTTCTAATCATATTTCTTTTTTTATACTGAAATGAAAGAACAAAACACCACGATAATGGTTTGGTTCATGGCGGTCGGGTCCGGAATTTTTTTTAATTAAGCCGATCCTCCTCTAGAAATAAAGTTAAGGGTTTCATATTAAGTAATTTTATTCGTCAGGATAGGTAATTACTACAAAAATGAATAAACTTGATTTTATACTTTTAAATATTAGCATGATTAAAAAATGGAAAAAAATCAATTGCAAGATCTCTGCGACAAATTAATATCCGTAGCTAAAGAAGCCGGATGTTTTATTCGTGGAGAATTGGAACGAGTTACCTCGGAACACATTGAAGTTAAGGAAAAACACAGTCTTGTAACCTACGTGGACAAAGAGACAGAGAAAATGATTGTGACCCAACTGAAAGAAATCTTTCCGGATGCTGCATTCCTTACAGAAGAAGGCACCACTGAGCAGCTGACGGGTAAGGAATATACTTGGGTTATAGATCCGTTGGATGGCACGACTAATTTTCTTCAACATATTCCGGTCTTTTGTGTAAGTATTGCGCTCGTAAAAAATGGAAGACCTATTCTCGGTGCCATTTATGATCCCATGCAAAATGAAAGCTTTTATGCCTGGAAAGGAGGAGGAGCCTGGATGAATGGAAAGAAAATTCAGGTGAGCAAGACTCCGCTGTTATCTGATGCAGTCATCGCTACCGGATTCCCTTATGCTCGAAAGAATATATCCTCTCTTATTGTGCTTCTAAGGTTAATTTTGGAAGAAGCCAGGGGGCTTCGCAGACTTGGATCAGCCGCATTAGATCTGGCTTATACAGCATGCGGCAGATTTGATGGGTATTATGAAGCCCTGATCAATCCATGGGATGTCGCAGCCGGAATATTATTGGTGGAAGAAGCGGGTGGTCTGGTTACGGATATGGATGGGCAGCTGAACCCACTTTACAGTCCTCATATATTGGCCGGAAATCCTTTTATCCATGAAGTGCTCCTGAATCATTCAAAAGAAGTAAATGCGCATCAGACTTAGATATGGTTGTGTGTTGGGATAGTATTCCTGTAAATTCATAAGTATGCCACATTTATTTCCTAAGCTTTCTCAAAGGTATATTGTGAATACAATGGACTTAAAGAACCTGCGTTCAAAGCTAAGAATTGATTTATCCAAAAGGACTGCCGGGGAAGTTGTATTTATATTAAGTTTACATCAAATTTCAAAAGCATGAAAAAATGGGCTGTTATTATCATCCTGGCACTGGGAGTTGGTGCTTACATTGGTTATAAAATGTACAACAAACCTTTTGATGTCATGAAAGACATGAAGGAAGACTTCAGTCTTACTGCAGAGGATTTGTACAATCAGTTTGATGCCAATGAAGACGAAGCCAATAAAAAGTATCTCAATAAAATAATTTTGGTCAGCGGGAAAGTGCAAGGCACTGTAGTTAATGATACAGGCATGACCGGATTGTCTTTGGAGACCGGTTCTCCAATGGGTGGCATTATCTGTGAGTTTGATACCAAGACAGATCCTGTTAAACAAAAATACGAACCGGGTACAGAACTGCAATTGAAAGGAATTTGTACCGGAAAATTGATGGATGTCGTACTGAGCCGCTGCATCGTTGTACCTAAAAAGTGATTTTTTAAAAGCCTAATATTTGATTTGTATCATGGTTTTGAATGAAGCAATCATTTAAATTTTGTGCCCTGCCTAATTAATTTTTTCGACCAAAATGTCCTCATTTAAAATACGAGTTCTTGTTTTTTTGGGTGCCTTGACCATCATTGGGATTTTCGTAATGCAGGGCGTTTATATTTACAAAAATTACAACAAGGAGGAAGGAGAATTTCACAGAGCAGTAAATATTGCTTTGCGAAACACTGCTGTGGAAATCGCCAAATACAATGGCGTGAAGTTGCCTGAAAAGGGATTGATTAAAATGGAGTCCTCAAACATTTACGAAGTCAATGTAAATTCTCCAATTGACCAGACAATTTTGCAGACTTTTCTGGAGACAGAATTGGACAAGCAGGGAATAACTACATTGTTTGAATATGGAATTTATAATTGCAATACCAACGAACTTGTTTTTAGTGAATGTTGTCTGGTCGCAAAGGCAGATAAAAAAGTTACCGTAAAAAAGAACAGAGGAAAGAAAAAACCGGAGAATTATTATTTTGTGGTACGTTTTCCGGAGAAAAAATCTTTCTTGTGGGTGGAGATGAAATCCATTTGGTTTTCAACGATTTTATTGTTTATTGCTTGTGCCATATTCAGCGCAGCCATCATTGTTATTTTACGACAAAAAAGATACTCTGAGTTGATGAGGGATTTTGTAAACAACATGACCCATGAATTTAAAACCCCCATTTCCTCTATTAAAATATCTGCCGATGTGCTTTTGCATCATCCACTCGTTGAAGAGGATAAACGTTTGACTCAATATGCTCAGATCATTCGCGATCAAAATCAGCGACTGAATGATCAGGTTGAAAAGGTATTGCAGATTGCCAAGATGGAATCATCTTCTTTTTCGCTTAACAAAGAGGAATTGGATTTACACGAACTGATCAAACAATGCAGTAGTCAATATGCATTCCGACTCGGTGATGGTGGAGGAAGTCTGCAGATGAGACTGGATGCCTATAAATTCAGAATCAGAGCGGATCGTTTTCACATGACCAACGTCATATCCAACTTGCTGGACAATGCAGTGAAATACAGCAGGAACAATCCTGAAATCACCATCCGGACTTCCAATGACAAAGACAAACTGATTATTGAAGTAGAAGATAGAGGTATTGGAATACAAGCCCATGACTTGGATAAGTTATTTCAGAAGTTCTACCGTGTCCCAACCGGAGATGTCCATAATGTCAAAGGATTTGGCATTGGACTTTACTATGTAAAAAGAATTTGCGATGCTCACGAATTTGAACTTAATTTGCAGAGTGTTTATGGAGAGGGAACTACGGTGACGATCACATGTAAAAACAGTTTTGAATGAAAAAAGCCAGATTACTTTATGCAGAAGATGATGAAACCCTAAGTTTCATCACCAAAGACCACCTGGAACTTCAGGGTTATGAAGTAGTACATTGCGTAAACGGTGCCATTGCATTCGAGGTTTTCAAAAATGAAAAATTCGATTTGTGCATTTTTGATGTGATGTTACCGGAGATGGATGGATTTACGCTTGCCGAGAATGTGCGAAAGAAAGATCAGCAGATACCCATCCTCTTTCTTACGGCTAAATCCCTTAAAGAAGATAGGATTCATGGCTTGAGACTGGGCGGGGACGATTATCTTACCAAACCATTCAGCATCGAAGAACTCATTCTGAAAATAGAGATTTTCCTGCGACGCAGCAGGGTTTTTGAAGCACCTACACAGGAACAGGAATTGGTTGTAGGAATGTACAAATACCTTCCGCTTGAATACCAATTGATCAAAGATACCAATGTGCGCATCCTGACGCAAAGAGAAAGTGAGCTGCTGGACTTCTTGCTTAAAAATAAAAACAAAGTGATCAAACGTTCTGTAATCCTGGAGAGTCTCTGGGGCGAGGATGATTATTTTATGGGCCGTAGCCTGGATGTTTTTATTTCCAGATTACGCAAATACCTCAGTGAAGATCCGGCCATAAAAATCGACAACATACATGGTATAGGTTTTAAGTTTCTTTGCCCTTAGAATGTTAGCCGGTAAGAGATCCCTGATTATTTTACTTTGTCTATGCCTTTATGGGCTTAAGGCACAGAATGTCAATCCTTTTGAATTGCAGCGACCCGCCGGCAATAACACCCCTGATTCTGCCAAAATTACTAAGGACAGCTCCGCACTTCAGATAAACCCTTTTGAGCTTCGTCCTGCAGCTGTCAAAACAAACTTTGCTGTTGAGCCGGACTATTTTAAAGTAGTCTTTAACCACTGGATGTCCGTAAGACAAGATCCAACGGAAATTCGAAGTATCCTCTTTTGGCTTTTGCTCTTTCTTACGTTTATGATGTCCATCGCGCTGAACCTCAACCGGAATTTTTTGATCAAACTTTACCGGAGTAATGTAAACCTAAATTTCATGAATTTACTGTACAGGGAGAGTAAAGAGGAGAACAGGTTGATCTTTCCCATCCTGTACGGACTATACTTTGCAGGCATGAGCATATTCATCTATTTGGGTCTTATTTTGTGGAAAGGCAGCCTCCATCCATTGATCCTACTGTACATCAGTCTTGGCGTAAGTGGAATTTATTTGATTCGTCATCTTTCTCTACGGGCCTTAGGATGGGTCTTTGGTGTAGTGAAAGAGACAGATAGATACCTCTTTAACATAGTCAGCTATGGCAGCATGCTGAGCGTTTTATTGATTCCAATTGACTTTATTTTGGCCTTTTCCAATCCCGACTGGTCACGAAAGCTTATGTGGTGGTTTTTGGCTTTCCTCTTTCTAAGTTACGTATTCCGGCAGTTGAAAGAAATATTATTGGCTACCAACCTATGGCGAAACTCAATATTTCATTTTTTGTTGTACCTTTGCACCTTCGAAATCGCTCCCTTGGCTTTGCTTTATGAGTTTTTTCATAGGTCGGTCTAGGAGGCACAGCAAAAATGCCGCAGTAAATGCCGACGAAAACGACGACCATTGCGACCACACCAGCCGACAGACTGAAAAAGGTGAAAACCATTTTGG
The DNA here is from genome assembly GCA_016713905.1 of Candidatus Vicinibacter proximus. NCBI lineage: Bacteria > Pseudomonadati > Bacteroidota > Saprospiria > Saprospirales > Saprospiraceae > Candidatus Vicinibacter > Candidatus Vicinibacter proximus. The sequence goes on along the minus strand of JADJOE010000002.1, from coordinate 133,177 downwards.
TCTCACAGCCTAAACCCGAACGATCCCCCTATTTCGAGATAGAGAACAAGTATAATGTCCAGGTAGACTGGCGTTCTTTTATCCAGGTGGACGGACTTACCGAGAAGGAATTCCGCAAACAAAGAATTCGTCATGACGAATTCCCTTGTGTGATCTTCACCAGTAAGAATGCTGTGGACCATTTTTTCAGATTGGCGGAAGAGTCCAGAGTCAAGATCTCCGAAATGTGCAAATATTTTTGCACCACCGAGACCATTGCCAATTACCTTCAGAAATTTATCATTTTCAGAAAGCGTAAGGTGTTTCATGGGACTAAGAATATCTCCGAACTTGCGACTGCATTTAACAAACATAAAGATGCAGGAACCTTCCTCCTCCCTTGTTCAGACACCGGTAGCAGTGAAGTTTCCGATTTTCTTAAATCTACCAAAATAAAATTCCAGGAGGCGGTCATGTATCGCACCGTAAGTGCCGACCTGTCCGACCTCAAGGACATTAAATACGACATTTTGGTGTTTTTCAGCCAACTGGATATAAAATCACTTTTTGAAAATTTTCCGGATTTTGAACAAGGGGCCACACGGTTAGCTGCTTTTGGGAACGCAACGGCAAAGGCTGTGCTCGATGCTAAGCTCATTCTAGACATCCAGGCACCTTCTCCACAGACGCCATCGATGACCATGGCTCTGGATGAGTATCTCAAGAAATCCAACAAATAATCAACCAGCATTCCATGCGTCCGGGCTTCATATCAGATCTTGCAGACCGGCTGAGCCGGTCACTACCAGGTAGAAATGCCCATGCCCGCATGTCTCCTTTACCCCATAGACTCGACGAACTTCCTGCTGAAGACCATACAAGGGCATCCGTGATGGTCTTACTCATGGGGGATGAGCAAGAGATGTATTTTCCATTGATCAAGAGAAATCCGGTGAGTGCTCATGATCCACACAAGGGTCAGGTGAGTTTACCCGGAGGAAGAAGAGAGGAAAGCGATTACAACATGCTCTTTACCGCGCTGAGAGAGACTCAGGAGGAAATTGGCGTTCCGGCTTCTGACATCAAGATAGTGGGTGCCCTCTCCGAATTATACATTCCTGTCAGCAACAACCTGGTATATCCTTACATCGGCTGGTACGAGGGCGACCTCGATTTTGTCCTTCAGGAATCCGAGGTCTTCGACATACTGCGTTGTCCGGTGCGGCATTTGATTAAGGAAGATCTTTATACAAGGAGAAAGCTGAAGACCAGTTATGCAAGTTCAATTGAAGTTCCGGGCTTCGAACTGGAAGATGCCTGGGTCTGGGGCGCAACGGCCATGATTCTGGAAGAATTAAGAGAGCTGATCCATACCATTTAGAAATGATAAAGGCCTGGGTTTAGGCCAATGCACCCTGTTGTTCAAATTTTGGAAAATAGATGAAGGCCAAAGCAGCCAGCAACCAGCCTGCAAAAACATCAATCATGTAATGATGGCCCAGATAAACGGTTGCCACCATTAAGGAGGCAGCAAAAGGCAACATCAGATAAAATATTTTTCGTTCAAATTTAAAGGCAAAACTCATCACGAGGATTGTGATGGCATTGTGTAAACTAGGAAAAGCATCCCGCCTTACACCTTCACTGATGTGAAAAAACTGGTACATGTTTTCTTCTACCTTCCAGTTCAACAAGGCAGGGTTGTGAAACAATTCTTTGAAATAATGTTTGGGACCCACCGCAGGAAAAATTACATACAAGAAATAACCGGTAAAAAAAGTAAGCATGATGGTGACCAGAAATTCCCGGTATTCCTTTTTTTTATTTTTCAGATACAATATCAATCCAAGAGTGACGGGATAATAGAAGAAAAGAGAATAGTTGATTTCAAGCCATTTGATCAGCCATACAGGTCGATATTTTAAAGCTTCTACCGACAGTTGGTAGCCGATCAGTTTCTGGTCGATGGCAATGAGCCGGTCGTCAATATTGGTAGGATGCAGAAAATAAACCAGATCATGCAGGTTGGTATAAATGGCAATGCAAAAGAAAAAAGGGGCAATGTCCCGGAACACCTGCACAGGTTTTCGATCCTGATATTTTAACTGGACGTAGGCATAGATGATCATCAGGCCAAAGGTGATGAAGAATCTTTCCCGTGCGCCATTGGGGTAACCCTTTTCACCTACAAAATAGAAAGTCAGAAAACTCATGGGCAAGAAAAACCAAAGTGCCAGTTTTTCTTCAGTTCGCAACAAGGAATAAATTTGTTTTATCCGGTTCATTTTGATTTCAACACTTTTTAAACCATCCATTCTAATAGATACAGTATCCGAATAAATTGAACTTTCACTGTGACTAAAGAATGGCCTATTGAATTTAAAACCTATTGGTATAAAACATTCAGGACGGCGAAATTAAGAAAATATCTCTTGTGTGTTCAATTTTAATTCCAGCCTGTAGTTTTGATCCTGACATGGTGCCCTTTCACCAGATCTATGCAAAAGTTTTTGGACAGTGTATAAGAATGTTTTGAAACCTATAAAACGGAATAGGATTTTAGTCTGTTAAGTGGCTGACAAATTTGTTGAAGAAAGTGCAAAGTCCTATTAGCAAATTTGAAAATGAGTGGAATTGGAAATGACTTATTTTATTCGCTACATTTTATTAGTGAGGTCGTTTTTTGAATGTGCTATTATGAATGATTCACACCTTTTAGCAGATTATCTGATTTGGATGAATTAGGTTGTAAACGGGTTAAAAGATTTTTATGCACCGCATTTACAAACGGCGGGTAGGTCGCAATCCATCGAATTAAGATCAAGGATTTAGAGATCAAGAACAGATTGCCGGATATGGATATTGAAGTTCAGCTGCTTTTTGATAATAAGTTTAATTACAACGAATGCTGGAATCTGTTTTTAAATTTCCAGAATTCTCATTGGTTTAGAAGGGCTTAATAGTTAGGAAAAAGATACTTACTTATCTGCTAAATTATTTACGGAAACTTAAAAATAAGTTGTTTAAAGTACAAATATGGGTAATCGTACAAAATGATTTAATTCAGCTTGGTAGAATTAGATTTCAGCGGATTAAATTCAGAACCCACTGGATGGACTGTAATTATTCATCTTTTTGTACAAATTCAGGGTATATAAATTTAACCTTTTTATGCAAAGATAAAAATCAATTTTATATTTGCATAAAATGTCGTCTCAAATGGTTATCAAACGCAATATTGAGGATAGGATTAGAGAGATGTCCCGAAAATTTCCTGTTGTATCTTTGACTGGACCACGCCAGTCTGGAAAAACAACCCTTTTAAGATCGATGTTTCCGGAATACCAATACGTTTCATTGGAAAATCCGGATATTCAGGATTTTGCTTTACAAGACCCTCGGAGATTTTTGGAAAATTATAATCGTTATGTGATTCTGGATGAAGTCCAGAGAGTTCCCCACTTATTTAATTATCTCCAGCAAAAAGTCGATGATGATGGCATTCCTGGGCAGTATCTGTTGAGTGGATCACAAAATTTTCAACTTATGGAAAGCATCACCCAGAGTTTGGCTGGTAGGGTTGCTTTGTTTAAGTTGTTTCCTTTTTCTTTTAGTGAATTAAAAAATGCTGGTTGGATGTCAACTACCATGGAAGAAACCATTTACAAAGGTTTTTATCCCCGAATTTTTAGTTCTGAAATATCTCCTTTAGATTATTATCCAAACTACTTTGAGACTTATCTACAACGTGATGTCAGGCAGTTGACCGCTGTCCAGGATTTGGTGATTTTCCGAAATTTTGTGCGTCTTTGCGCAGGTAGAATAAGTCAGCCCCTGAATTACCAATCCCTCTCCAGTGACGCGGGTATTTCACCACCAACGGCCAAAGCCTGGATGGGTGTTTTGCAAGCAAGTCATATTTGCTATTTACTGCCTCCATATTTTCAGAATTATTCCAAGCGTTTGGCCAAATCTCCAAAACTGTATTTTACGGATGTAGGACTAGTAGCAAATCTATTAGGCATTTCCTCACCAAGAGATCTTCAAACTCATTTTTCTCGGGGTCATCTGTTTGAAAATTTGATAGTATCTGAAATCATGAAACAGGGATTCGAAAAGGAATGGAATCCCCAATTTTATTATTGGAGAGAAAGCAATGGACATGAAATCGATTTGTTGTCAGAGACAAAAAACGGTTACACCATAGCAGAAATTAAATCTGCATCTACCATTAATAACTCATTTTTTCGAAATCTTCAATTTTTTCAAAAACATTCAAATGCTGATTTGCAACTCAGGTCATGGCTGATTTATGGCGGGAGTGAATCACAGCAAAGAGGCTTTGCTACAATAAGGCCTTGGAATGATTTGGAAGGAATTTTTTAACAAATGGATCGCACTCAAAAATCCCAGATCTATATTAATTTGACCAATGGATGAGCTAAATGTACCAAAACATGTTTGTAATATTTATTTTGCTTCTACTAACAGGTTGTCAAAAATCTGCCACCACAATTTTTGTAAATGAACACAGCCAATTAATTTTTCAAAAGAAAGACAGTTTATTTATTACTAATGAACCCTTAGCTTTTATAAAAATAAATAAATTTTCAAATTCTAAAAACATAATGGTTTATTCAACAGAATTAGGTTGTGATTCAATTGGCAATGAATACAACATTGAAATGACAATATCAAAGTTGAATAATTCATTTTTACTGAAATTTAATGATACCTGTGCTGAAAATTCGAACTATTCAGGAAAGTATACTCAATTAATTTTAGATCCGATTCAATGGGATTCACTTAAAATTCATTTTGCACACAGTGAGGAATATGATGTAATTGTCCATCGTCATAAAACAAAGGATTTATTTAAGAATAGCCATTTGTTGGATTTTGATTCAGAAATTTTACTTTTTTTTCATGATAAGTTTAATAATGATAATCGTTATACTCGATCAATTGAAGTTCCGGAAATTATAATGTTCCATAAGGGTTTAGTTATTAAAAAAAAGAGACGAGGATATTTACCCAACTATTTAATCAATATTAAAAAAATAAGTTATTCTAAATTTAATTATTGGTAATCATACTAAATGATTTACTTGAGCTGGTTAGGATTAAATTACTGTTGATTTATTTTTGAAATCACCTGAATCAAAGCAATTATTCTTATTTTTGAACCGACACAGAGCGAACCAATTAAATGAGGACATCTCTCAGGCACTCATTATTTACCCCTTTCATTCGTTATGCTTATGAATGCATCCCGGATTAGTTTATGATACTTAAAGTACAGCTGCAGATGAAAAAACCTATACTAAGCATATTTAATGGATTCAGGAAAGGTCTTCATTCCGACCCCAAATTTATCTATTACGCTTTTACATGCTGGCACTTTGTCCATACTATATCTCTGCCATATGTAAGAAATATACAGGAATTTGAAAATAATTTCGAAGAATGTGGGTTATATTTTAACATTGATTAGTCTTATGAAAGGGATGTAAATAAAGTAAATGCTCAAGGCAAAAATTGGTTAAAATAATTATAATGGGAAAAATATTGTTTCTAATTTTATTAAATCTTTTGGCAAGTTATTTATTAGTAGCTCAGAGTAAACGAGATTCAATTTCGCAAACAATTAATTATTTAAAAAATGATTCTAATTTTATTAATTTCGAAGAAAATTATTATTTATTAGACAGTGCTTTAGATGGATTAGTAAAAGAAATATTTGCATCCAGATTTACTAGTGACACTTTATTAATTAGGACCATTGATAGTGTAAAATATTTAATCGCGATGTATGATACATTAATTCGCACAGATTTTAAATTTAGATGGATTTCGAAAAATAATTTTGAAGTATCTTCTGAATATAATGGATTTTTAAAATCATTATTATACTCAAATATTTATGGAATTGAAAGAGTAGATAGCATTGTAAGTAATGAATGCATAGATTTGTATTGGGACGTTTTTAGATTCGTTAATTATGAATATTTGGATAGTACATTCAATAAATTAAATGATTGTGAAAGGGAAGGATATTTCATGAGTTCCTTAAGTTTTGCAGATTTTAACAAGTTTTTATCCCTAATTTCAAACAACATAGCTAAAATTAGAAGATGTGACAAAAACTATTTGTTAGTTTTTGAAGAAATTAAACAAAATAAAGATACAGGTTCTATTTTATTCTTTAAACAAGAAGCAAATTATTTTAATACACATTTGGATACAAGTAATTTTGTTAAAAAGTACATCTATCACAAAGTAATAAGAGATGAACCTACCGAAGATGAATTAAGGAGGAAGGAATTGAATGACAAAGATTATGCTGAGCAGCGAATTAAATTGGATGAGATTGACAGAAAGGCAATGGAGGAAAGGGAAAAGCCCATTGTAATTGATTTTAATACACTAAGTGATCAAGACAAATTGTATTATATGGTTTACTCTGACACAACGCTTTGGGAAAATGGATATCCTACAATCAACAATGGTGATGATGCAATGAGATTTGACACTTTTTCCAATGCTTATTTAATCAATTTAATTCGAAATTCTAATTATTCAGAGGTTTATGATAGTCTCCGCAGTTCTGAAGATTTTAGCAGAAACACAAGCGTTGTCCATCTTCGTAAAATCTTTCAGATTCTAGGCGATCGCAATACCTTCGGGTCTTACACCCCGAGTCCGCAGGATACCGGCATCCTTTATGCCTGGGTGGATAAATATTATGATGAGGTACTGCACAGCAACTATCCGGCCATGCGTAACGAGGCAGCAAAACAAATTTTACGACTCTGGCGTCTGGTGTATCCGCGATGGGTGGGGTGGTTAAAAAATGAAAACCTAATGGCTCGAGGTCTTATTAAACAGCGGATCATTTATATGCTGAATGAAGAGTTGATACTGGATCTGATCGCCAGAGGAGATGCCGTATATACTCCTGAATCACCCAAGGAAGCGCATATTCTGGCGGATCCATTGCTAGATGTGTTTTATGGAGTAGTGATTCCAGAGCATTTGAAATCCACAAGAAGGCCATCGTGGTCAGCGGTGGAAGCACAACGCTGGGTGGATGACTACATCGTTCCCGCGCTGAAACGGTGGAAGTATTTTGGCTTTTAAACTTAATTCACCATGAAGAATACCTTTTATATAATAACGTTTTTCTGCTTACTTATTCAAACGTTACGATTTATGAAGAATTAAAAGAAAAAGTTGGAAAAATGAATCTTTCAGGTAACTACAAAGTGCTTACAAAATATGGCTCATTTGATTGGAGTTATGATAGAGAAAACAAGTATCAAGGTAAAAATTGGAAATAATATCATTTATTGAATTTATATGAAGATAAATAAAAAAGTACTTCTATTAATATTTTACTTTATAAATATTGAATTTCAGATTTCAGGTCAATCCTCGAAAGTTGATTCTATTATAGGTATTGTTGAATTGATAAAATCTAAGGGTAGTTATCTTGAAAATAATAATAAAAGAGATTTAGATAATTATTGGTGTAAAGCAGCTTTGTTACTGGATTCAATGTTATTCAATTATGACAGTATTTTAATAGAATATATAAATCAAAATGAAGAGTTTATAAAAACTTATAAAGATTCATCTGTTGTTTTTGTTTCAAGTGGATCAAATGGATCCTCAACATTTGAAAGAAGTTATTGGTTTTACAAAGAGTCATTAAAATATATTGGCATTGATAGTATTTCTCTAATTACCCAATTTCTTAGGGATAACAACCATGTGTTTGTCTATAAATTTCTTCAAAATTATGATACAGCTAATGTGTATTTTCTTTACGAACAGCTTGATTTTATATCAAGAATAAAACTATTGGAAAATATGTCTTCCATCTTAAAGTTAAAAGATAAATTTAATATTTTCTTTTCATTCATTAAGTTCAAAAACATAATTAAAAATGATTCATCACTCTACGTAAAATATTTGTATAATTTAAACAGATCAGAAACATCCAAAATGAGAGAGTCTATTTTGGGTAATGAATTGTATGAGTATTTTACTTTAAGAAATTCAAATTGGAACTTAGACAGTTTTTTGATTAAATTTAGCATTGGAATTGACTGTAATATAGCTTCAATAAAATTGGATGAACAAGAAAACATCGGTCCATCATCTTGGCCATTAAAAATGCAGAGGTATTATGAAAAGCAAGATAGTCTTTTAGGTAAAATTGATTTTACAAAAGTTGATTCTAATATAATTAAATTAATTTTTGATAGGTATAACGATATTTCAATGGTTGAATCTGATCGAGACGTTGTGGAGTTTGTCGATGTAGCCCAATTGCCTCCAGAGGATCGAAGGATTTATGAATTGTCAAATGATACCACTCTGTGGGATGCAAGTATCTATCAATATAGACCTGATTCAGCTGATAGTGGATTTAGAGCAGACACCTTGACAAATGCTGAGCTAATTGGAGAGTTGTATCAATTGAACTTTCATAGTATTAATGATTCAATTGGAGTATTTGGTTACGAATTTCCAAATCAATTGATAATTAGACTTCGTAAAATATTTCAAATACTCGGCGATCGCAATACCTTCGGGTCTTACACCCCGAGTCCACAGGATACCGGCATCCTTTATGCTTGGGTGGACAAATATTATGATGCGGTACTGCACAGCAGCTATCCGGCCATGCAAGATGAGGCAGCCGATCAGATTCTAAGACTATGGCGTCTGGTGTATCCAAGATGGGTGGGTTGGTTAAAAAATGAAAACCTAATGACTCGAGGTCTTATTAAACAGCGGATCATTTATATGCTGAATGAGGAGTTGATACTGGATCTGATCGCCAGAGGAGATGCCGTATATACTCCTGAATCACCGAAGGAAGCGCATATTCTGGCGGATCCATTGCTGGATGTATTTTATGGAGTAGTGATCCCGGAGCATTTGAAATCAACAAGAAGGCCATCGTGGTCAGCGGTGGAAGCACAACGCTGGGTAGATGACTACATCGTTCCCGCGCTGAAACGATGGAAGTATTTTGGCTTTTAAACTTAATTCACCATTAAGAATACCTTTCTCATAATTACGTTTTTCTACTTACTAACTGCCTAGCTTTATGATTAGAAGAAGATTGATTAGATTGTAAACAGTATTAATATAAAATGCGAAAAATAATTATTTTTATCATTTATATATATAGTGGAGATTGTAAAGGGCAATCTTCCGTTTCCACTTTTATTCAGACATTATTAGATACAGTGTATGCTAATTATTACGATCATCCAATTGAAGATGAAGTAAGAATTTATTTTGCAGATTCGGCACTCAAACATAATTTTTTTATAAAGGATTCTGTTTTGCTAGTTCTGTGCCGGAATTATTATCAGTTCAGATATGATCTGGTTGATACCATAAATTTTTCTGGGTATATTCCTTCTAGTCCGCTAGAGTTGGATTTTTATTACAGGGTCCAGGGTTATATTAGAATATTTGACTTAATTGGACAGCCATTAGATCAAATAGAGTCAGATTTAATTCTAACAAGTGATTTTTATGTGTTGAAATATTTACCAATGGGGACTGACACCAATTATTATAAATTAAAAATTTTAAATTCATCAAACTTAGATTTGCAAGTCTATTGTCTTGAAGAATTAGTGCAATTATTGGACTCTAGTCAATTCCTGAATTTTTACAAGAGCAATCGTAATTTTATCTTTTCGTTCCCAAATTTATTTTTATTTTCATTATATCATTTAAAAAAGAATTTTGGATATAATATATTTGATAGTATAGACATCAATCAATTCAACTTAAATTTTGACACTACTTTTTATTTTACAAAGTCTGAGTTCAATTATTTTTTTAATAAAGGTGAATATCCTGTAGATTCTATCAGCATGTTGATGATGCACAAATTTGATTCTTTAGGAGAGATAGACTATGACCTGAGGCACAGAAATGAATTATTTGAATTGGACAGTGATTTAAGAAAAATGTCCAATTCTGTTGATACATCATTACTGAGTTCGGACGAATTGCGAAAGTATTATATTAGTCTTGACACCACTTTTGCTTTTGATGGTAATCAACCCTTTCATTCTTGGGATGATGGGGTCCGATATGATACGTTTTCAAATATTGAACTTATTGAGTTTATAATGGAATTAGATTTTAATGAAGTATATGATTCATTTTCGGTTAACATGCCCTATGAGAGAGGTTTGGCAGTAATTCGGCTTGAAAAAATCTTTCAGATTCTCGGCGATCGCAATACCTTCGGGTCTTACACCCCGAGTCCGCAGGATACCGGCATCCTTTATGCATGGGTGGATAAATATTATGATGCGGTACTGCACAGCAGCTATCCGGCCATGCAAGATGAGGCAGCTGATCAAATTCTAAGACTATGGCGTTTGGTGTATCCAAGATGGGTGGGTTGGTTAAAAAATGAAAACTTAATGGAACGAGCACTCATTAAACAGCGAATCATTTATATGCTGAATGAGGAGTTGATACTGGATCTGATCGCCAGAGGAGATGCTGTATATACTCCTGAATCACCCAAGGAAGCGCATATTCTGGCGGATCCATTGCTGGATGTATTTTATGGAGTAGTGATCCCGGATCATTTAAAATCAACAAGAAGGCCATCGTGGTCAGCGGTGGAAGCACAACGCTGGGTAAATGACTACATCGTTCCCGCGCTGAAACGATGGAAGTATTTTGGCTTTTAAACTTAATTCACCATGAAGAATACCTTTCTTGTAATTACGTTTTTCTGGTTACTCACTGCCTGCCTTTATGATTAGAAGAAACTTGATTAGATTGTATTAATATAAAATGCAAATAATAATTTTTTTATCATTTAAATTTATAATGGAGAATCTAAAGGGCTGGCAGGAAGGAATTTATTTTTTGGAATTAAACGCGGAGGGTCCGATATACTCAAAAAATAGTTAAAGTGAATTGAGGCTCACTTAATGTACTTCGGGACTATGTCGGATGTCCATTTCATGAAACTTAAGATTTACCATTGCAACAGCGGTCCATTCGTCTCCTAAAGGCTATCTTTACACCATGATTGCAATCCAGGACAAACTGATCAGTGATGAAGTCGTACAAGCTTTCTTTGCATGCGAACTCAGTATTTGTAAAGGGGCCTGTTGCGTGGATGGTGATTACGGTGCCCCGCTGGAGGAAGAAGAATGTAAATCTCTGGAAGACATCATTCCCGCGCTTAAACCTTATCTTCCGGAAGCTTCCTATGAGAAAATACTAAAAGACGGTGGATACGTCTTTTATGAAGATGTGCAAACTTTTGGAACGCAATTGATGCCGGAGGGACCTTGCGTATTTATGAACTATGATGAACATGGAATAGCCATCTGCGGAATCGAAAAAGCCTGGAAGGAAGGCGCCGTCAATTTTCGAAAACCCATCTCCTGCCACCTCTATCCCATCCGGGTCAAACACAATCCTGATCAGGGTTTCACTGCACTGAATTACGATCGCTGGCACATCTGCCGGCCCGCCTGCGCCAATGGACTCAACAACAAAATTCCTTTATACAAATTCCTTAAAGAAGCACTCATTCGTAAATTTGGAGAAGCCTTCTATGAAGAATTGGAAGCAGCTGCGGAAGAACTTGGGAAGAAGGAGTTAATTAGCTAATGAGTTAATGTGCTAATTTGTTAATTCTGGAGGAGCATCAGAGGAATTTTGCACATCGATTTCTTTTCCGAATTGCAAGATGTATCCATTAATATCCAGGATTCCAAATTCACGCATGCCAAATTCAAAATCATCAATGGGATAATAAATATGTACCTCATCCTTTAATTGCGACCACAGCGTATCTACATCGTCCACCTGAAAATAGAAACTCCCGGAAAAATAGCAACCCTCAAAAGGAGTATGCTCATTGGGGCTTGCCAGCATTAGATAGGCCTCATCCTTGTGTAGGGAGGCCCATTTCCAGTCCGGATTGTACTCATCACAAGAGAAGCCAAGCAACTCCGTATAAAACTTAATGGATTCTTCTAATTTGTCCGTCCAAATCATCGGACGCAGTGAATGAAACTTCATAAATATTTTTATTAAATCCTAGCTAACAATCAACAAAGAAACTGAAGAAAACCAATTTCGCAAAACAAAATTAGAACGGCAGGACGCTTCCATAATCAACCTTGAGGCAGGGGATGATATGGTCAGAAGTCTTGAGGAATAAATAAAAGAATATAGAAATTCACTAAATGGCCCTTACCAAATAGTATTGGACAATCCCCAAACATCTCTGGAGGACAAATTCAAATTTATATTCTCCATCATCAACCCATAGGCCCAATGTATGACAACAGGATTTCATTTTAGGCTTATTTCAATCTATATTTGTAAAAAAATAAAGAGAATGAAAATCCTTGCTTTTGCCTTGTTAAGTATTTTTTGTTTGAATTGGACCTCCGCGCAGAACTGGTCACTAAAAGCTTCTGTGTTGCTTTCCACCACTCTGGACGAAGCTAAGCGTTCGATCACTATAAAATGGAACAAAGAACCTTTGTCCACTAGGTATATGGTTTTTAGAAAGACAAAAGAAGCCAAGGCCTGGGGTGTTGCCATCGGAAATTTACCCGGGGATGCAGAGTTTTTTACAGATACTTCCATTCAGATTGGGCAAGCTTATGAATACCGTGTGAGCCGGTCTGCCTCAGATATTGGTGCAAATGGCTACATATACGGTGGAATTAAAGTTCCTTCCGTTGAACCAAAGAAAACTATTTTACTGCTTGTAGACAACCGGGTGAAAGACAGCCTTACTGCCGAAATCAGTCGTTTGAAATCTGCCTTGGAAAACGAATCCTGGCATGTCTTACAATCCAACATCCCTGCAACCATGACGGTCCCCGAGGTAAAGAATGTGATAAAAAGTCAAAGAACTGCCTACCCGTCTTTGACGACTGTTTTCATTCTTGGACATGTGCCGGTGCCTTACTCCGGAAACTTTGCCTGGGATGGACATACAGATCACGCCGGTGCCTGGCCATCCGACACTTACTATGCAGACATGGATGGCGGCTGGACGGATGCCAGCATCAACAACACTACAGGTTCCAGGGCAGAGACAAAAAATATACCGGGGGATGGAAAATTTGATCAGAGCCAGATTCCTAACGATGTAGAGCTGGAGGTAGGTCGTGTAGATTTCTACAACATGCCGGATATTCAAAAGTCCGAAATTACCCTGCTACGTAATTACCTCAATAAAAATTTCCTCTTCAGAACCGGTAAGATCAAGGCCAACAGAAGAGCCGTGGTACAGGATAATTTCAATTTTATGGGGGAATATTTTGGATCTACAGGATACCGCAATGCTTCTGCTTTCTTCGGGCCGGACAGTGTGATTTCCGGAAGTTATCGGGATCTGATGCTTACTGGATCTTACTTATGGTCCTATGGGGCCGGTGGTGGAAGCTATACTTCAGCCGGAGGCATCAGCAATACTAGCTTAATGGGGACAGATTCACTCCGGGGTATTTTTACGGTATTGTTTGGCTCCTATTTTGGCGATTGGGACAGCCCGAATAATTTTCTGAGGTCTGCTTTGGCCAGTGGCAGCATGCTTACCTGCGTCTGGGCAGGAAGACCAGGCTGGCAATTTCACTACATGGCCATGGGCGAACACATTGGATACAGTCACCGGCTGAGTACCAATAACAATGGTTCGCTCTATAATGTCAGCCCCACAGCGCTCAGAGGAACCCATATGGGACTCATGGGTGACCCAAGTCTGAACATGTATCCTATGCAGGCACCTACCGGTTTGGTGGTGAAGGAAAATAAAGAAAATATCGAATTGAACTGGCAGGCTTCAGCGGATGCTTCGGCAGGTTATACCATCCTGCGTAAATTTAAATCAGAGACACAATATAAAATTGTCGCTAGAAATCTGAATGCCCTGACCTATACCGAAAAATGTCTGACCAAGGATTCTACTTATGAATATCTCGTCTGCGCAAGTAAATTGGAAACCAATGCAAGTGGATCATTTTATATGTTGTCACCCGGCGTCAAAGGAAGTGTCACCATAAAAGACAACCATGTGGCAAAAGCAGATTTTCAATATGTAAGTGATTATGAATTTTTCAGCGCAAAAGCGACTAGCCTGAATGCTTTGGGAAATACCTGGATTGCAGATGGAAAAACATTTAATAGAGACAGTTTGAATCTTGTATTGGATTGCAAAACCAATCCACTTAATCTTACACTTATTTCCAATTCAGCATGTAATGTAGATACCGTAAAACGCCTGATCAGCTACGTATGCAGTGTTCCGGAAGTAATCAAAACCAGAATCACTCCGGATATAAAATGCTTTGGTGAGGTAACCAATATTTATCTGGACAGCATCAGAGGAGCGGCACCATTTACTTTTGCCTGGAGTAATGGCAGTACAAAATCTTCTGCTGAAGCCGTCTCCGGGAAGATAACTGTGATCATTAAATCAGCAAAAGCGACAACGGATACTTTAACTTTTAATTTGCCGCAATTCGCCGAATTGATCATCGACAGTATTTATGTCAAGGGTGTAAATCCAGGGTATAATAAAGGTAAGATTTTGAATGTCGCCATACAAGGCGGTACACCACCATATATTCAGGAAATCGTTGGAAATTTCGATCCGGATTTTCTGGAACCTGGCGAATACACTTTAAAAGTCATTGACGACAATGGATGCGTGACGGTTAAAAGATTTATCATTAAATTAAATGTAGGACAATACGGTCCGGGCAATAACAACACATTTATTTATCCTACACCGGCCAAGGATTATGTGCTCATCCAATTTTCGGATGCAGAAAACGTACCAAGAGATTGCAGAATAGCAGATGTACACGGAAGATTTGTCAAACACCAGGCTTCTGCACTTTCCGGTGATATTTTAAGGTTTGATTTGCATGGAATACCTCCCGGCTTGTATCAAATCCTGAGTCCTTCTACCGGGCTTAGATGGAGTTTTATGAAGATTTAATGTTAAAGTAGTCTTAAAATACGAATTACTTCGTAGAAATAAATCTTCTTTATTATATTTGCTATACGAAACTATTCGTACAAGCGTATGGCAAAGACAGGAATAAGACCCACAGAAGCGGAACTGGACATTCTCCAGATATTATGGAAGCATGGTCCTTCGACCGTAAAACAAGTAAATGAACTGATCAACGAGAGGAGGGAATCCGGTTATACCACCACTTTAAAGATCATGCAGATCATGGCAGAAAAAAACTATTGCAGCCGGGAGATGGATGGGAAAACCCACATTTACAGTGCACTGGTAAAAGAGCATCATGTTAAGAAAAGTGCAGTAAAGGAATTGGTTGATGAGGTATTCGAAGGTGCGGCCATGGAATTGGTGATCCAGACACTGGGGCATTATAAAGCAACAGATAAAGAATTGAAAGAACTCAAGCATCTGATCAGAGAACTTGAGAAAACACAGCAATCAAAATAATCATCCTGAATTTAAATATTTGACTAAATAAATTCAACGATAATTAAATAAATGTGGACGATGAATTTTTTAAACGTATAGGATATTTTTCATTCATAAAATCTAAATGATGGGTAGTGGTCAAGTACAGTTCTGGTCAGATTTGCAAAGTTCCTTCGCATGGATGTTGGTTCATTCGCTTTGGCAGGGGACTGTACTTGTTTTTCTTGTCCTCGTGGCGGAGAAATTTTTAGAATCCAGAAAGCCTCAGGTAATTAATGCTATTTACCGATACAGCCTGATTGCGTTTCTCTTGACTACTTTTTCTACATTTCTTTATCACTTTTTTGTCGGACAGGAAATCATTAAATTTCCTCAGGTTTGGCTGTCCGATTTATCTGATAATTGGGTACTTTGGGTAAATCGTTCCTGGGTTATTGGAGGGGTGGTTCTATTGGTGCGATATCTTTTCTCCTATTATTTTTTGGAACGGATACGTTGGCAATCTGGATCCGTTTTTCCGGAAGAATGGAATCGTATTTTTAACCAACTAAAACAAAATTTACAAATACCCCAAACCATAATTTTTATTCATTCGGAAAAAATCAGTTCTGCATTTGTAACCGGATTTTTTAAGCCAATGTTGGTTCTTCCTACTTCCTGGGTGAACAACCTGTCTTATGAAGAAGCTGAATGTGTCATTGCACACGAACTTGCACACATCCTGGCTAAGGACCACTTATATAATGTCATTTGCAATTTTTGCGAGTTGATCTTTTTCTTTAATCCGGCTGCGCATTTTCTGATCAAAAGAATCAGATTCCAAAGAGAGATTTGTGCAGATTGGCTGACCCTCCGAATGATTCCAAAAACTTTGGAATATGCATCCCTGATTCTTAAGCTGGGAGAAAATCCAACCTTCATTCCTGAATCCGACCAGATTGGTTTCAGTTCGGAAAAAAATCAACTGTGCAGAAGAGTTAAACACATTCTGAACATAAATTATACCAAAGAAAAAAATTACACAACATGGATCAACATGTTTTTTACGCTTGGCGTGACCTTGTTGTTGGGTTTCTTTGTTGCAGAAAAAGACCATACTAATTCGTTAGACAATATAGGTAGAATGGATTGGGCTTGTCTGGTGGAAAATGATGACTTTCCGTCCAACGAAAAGAAGATAGTCAGTAAAATCATCCCTACAAAAACAAAATCACCTTCAGCACCTAAACTAAAACAAACCAACCCTATAAAATCCTCTTTGGCTAAACATCATCCATCTTCTGGAGTTACCAAAAAAGAGGACTTGCTCATTGAGGACGAAGGGTATAATCTGGATGAAGAGACCATGGTAGAAACAGATGTGTGGGAAGTAAGTGATGCAGAAGAATCCACTCAGGAACGTGAAGTGCGCATGTCTGAATTGCATGAGTTGGCCAAAGCATTTAAAAAGGATGCTTCCGAGGCAAAAAGCAAGGTATTTAAGGCAATGTCACAAGTGATTAAAGCTGCAGGTCAAAAGGAACAAAACTATAAAATCATCATTTACCAGAATCAGGGAGATTTTAAAATCAACGTCAGTGATTTTAACAATCTAAAGGATTCCGGATCAGAAGTTAATTAATTTTTTTTAAATAAATTTAGTGGTTATGAAAAAAATAAGTTTATCTATTTTAACGCTGTTGTTCTGCACAGCATGGCTTAGTGCTCAGGGTTCAGATAACAATGGAGTGACTAAAGAATCTGAAGTTAAGAAAGAGAAAAAAGTAATTGTTAAAAAAGTGATTCGTTCCGGATCTCCTACGGCAGATGAGGCACAGATTGAGGTTATTGTAGATTCTGTACTTGGTGAATTAAAGGGAAATGAGGATGGGCGCAAAGTAAAAGTTTTCATCCATAAGGACGGCAAGACAAAAGAAATCAATGGAAACAATGTGGAAGTAATTGTAGAAGAAAGCGATGATGAGGAGGCACCGATGATGTTCCATTGGAATGAAGACGGTGGATCCAACATGGCAAAATGTGATGCACCCAATAAGGCTGTTTTGGGCGTGCAACTCAGAGATGCGGGTGGAGATAACGGAGCTGCCATTGATCAGGTTTATGAAGGAAGTGGTGCAGAAAAAGCAGGACTTCAGGAAGGGGACATGATCATGAAAATCGATGGCAAAAGAGTTACCGGTTTTGAAAGTGTGGTAGAACTGATGTCTGATAAAAAAGTAGGCGATAAAGTAAAGCTGGTTTACTTAAGAAATGGCGAAGAACACAAAACTACAGTTACGCTCGGCAAATGCAGTCCGGAAATGTGTCAGCCAAAATGCAAAGCCGGAAATATGAAAAATTTTCATTGGAATGAGAAATTAATGGATGAGCAGGAAAAGCAAATTATCAGAGAACACTTTAAAGAAGGAGCCGATGAATTGAAAGAAGAGGCATTGCGTCTTAAAGATCTTGGCAGAGAATTAAGTGAAGAATTGAATGCAGAGCTGAGAAGTCTTGAAAACAGAAATAAGGTTCAGGATGAATCTCTCGAGATCACTTATCTTTCCGGCTCACCAAATCCAAGTCAAGGCCAACTCAAAATTAAATATCAGGGTGCTAAAGGACCGATGTTATTACAAGTACTGGATTTAAATGGTAAGGAACTTTATAAAGAAGACCTTAAGGAATTTAATGGCAGCTACGATAAGGAAATCAATATCGATCATGTAAAGGGTACTGTTATTTTAAAAATAACCCAGGGTAAAAAGGTCTTATCAGAAAAAATTATCGTGGAATAGTTTTTTTTTATTCACTTTTGCCTTTAGATAATTTAATAACCAAAATTCAACACAGCCCGGAGTCCAAAAACTCTGGGCTTTGTTTTTAAGTGGACGTTCAATCCATAATTTTTCGATGAATATCCAACACCTTTGAATGTATGGTATTGATTTTTTCTTCCATCCAGCTGTCGTAGGATTGTTTGGGTTCCATGAAGCTAATGTGGGCTTTATATTGCCACAATTCATCAATATCTTCAAAACCTAAATTGACCGGTGGATAAGTAGGATTGTCTGACACTAAACTAAGGGTATTTTTATTGAAATCCGGATACATTCTTTTGTAAACGATACCACTCTGTCTGGAAATCAAGACATATGTTTTACCCGGAACAATTTCTTTTAATTGGTCGATAAAGGAGCAGACCACAATGGAACCGGACTCCATGGGTGGCATACTGTCACCACTGATTTCAAATGCCCGGTAATATTTGCCTTTAAGTGAGGGCAAATTAATTTTGGGCAATTCTTTCACATATTCTGGCTTATCAAATCCTTCCAGATAACCGGCGTAGGCTTTGTTTTGAATCAATTCAATATTAGGGTTTCCATTTTGGTCCATGGTTAGACTCAGTACCTGTCTGCCATGTAATTCATTGAGTTCGGTTTTGTCATTGCTCAAGTCGTATTTAAGCAAAACTTCTGCAGGGATGCCATAAAGATTACAAATATTAAGCAAAGTGCCAAGGTTGGGTTCCGTGTGACCGCGTTCATAATCTCCAAGGGTGGTTCGGGAAATACCCAATTTATCGGATATTTGTTGTTGGGATAATTGATCTCTTTGGCGAAGGAACTTGATATTTTCAGCGAAGTACATATTTCAGTTTATCTTGCAAAGATAATCAATGTCGAATATTTCGGCGCTCATGTCGGAAATACGGATAAAGCAAAATGGGCAAGCTAGCTAAGTTAAGGGCACAACTGACGAAAATTCTCCTGCCAATCGGGGAGTTCAGACGAAAGCAGGCATTTGTATTCTATTCCTTGCTGAGCTTTGTGTTGATCCTTTTTTTTATCCGGTTTATAATTGCGCCCAATCCTTTTTTTTGCAGATTTAAAGGGGAAAATTACAATTTGTTGTGGCATTCTTCACCACCGGACAGATCACCCCTCAAAGCAGAACTTTTAGCCTCTGGCAATGAGTGGAAAAAAATTCAATATGATTTTGCCCTGTGGCCTTTGTTCGTGTATGATCCTTACCAAAATAATCAGCTCGATTCCTGGAAAAAACCACTTACCGGATCGAATGGATCGTTTTGGTTGTTGGGAACTTACGAACTGGGAAGAGATGTGTTTTCCAATTGTTTATACGGTTTAAGAAAATCATTGCTTATTTCATTCATGAGTGTGTTTTTTGCACTCATCATCGGTCTTCCCATAGGCTTAGGCATGAGCTACTACCATTCCGGAGGATTGCGGCTATCGTGGCAGGCCAGCCTCTTTGGATTTATTTTGGTATTGATTTTTTTGTATGTTTTTTTGATCGCGATTGAATACCGAATGCTTTCTCTTCAGATGGTGGGGATATTCCTTTTGATCATCGGTTTGTTGGTTTATTTAATTAGCAGCGCTGAAAAAAAATTAACGGGATTAAAGATCTATCCGGACAAAATGTTGATCAATTGGATCAGTTTAATGAAATCATTTCCACTCATGCTGGTATTGCTATTATGTGTGCAATGGGTTCAAAAACCGGGGGTGGTATTTATCAGTGTCATCATGGGATTGTTTTTCTCTGTAAGCGTCAGTAAGTACATCAGATACCTCAACATCAGTGAGACCCGGGAGGCCTATATACAATCTATGCAAGCCCTTGGATATTCAGATGCAAGAATTATTTGGATGCATCTGATGCCTAAAATACTGAATGATATTTTTCCTTTGTTGGCATTGGGCATGGGCAGCTGCATACTAGCAGAATCTTCCCTTTCTTTTCTGGGCTTAGGTCTTCCGGTTGAAGAAATAAGTTTAGGAAACATGATGCACAGTGCCAGAAATTATCCCGGAGCATGGTGGGTGGTATTGTTCCCGGGACTGTGCGTGTTTTGGCTGGTGTATACTTTTCAGATGTTGGGAAAAGTCTTTGATGCGGAGGCACAGATTTAAAACACTTTCATCTCTTTTTACCTTTCTTCATTATGGCGGTTAAATTTTAAAAAGTCCTATTCCAAAGAACAATTTGACCACATGAAAATTTAAAAAAGAGGATAAGGATTGGACTTTAGTGAAATAGATTTATCATTACGTCAATATTTAGGATTATGAATTTTAATTTGGACAGAGATTTAATATTTTTTGATGTGGAAACAACTGGACTGAATGTCATCCGAGACAGAATCATCCAGCTGGGTATGGTCAAGTACCCAAAAAATTCAGGCACTCCTGAAGAAATGATGTTATTGATCAATCCCGGTATTCCCATTTCGGAAGAAGCCATGCGAATTCATGGTATTACGCCGGCCGATCTGGTCAATAAACCTGTTTTTGCGCAAGTGGCCAAGAAAATATATGATTTTATTGGCGATGGTGACTTGGCGGGATATAACTCTAACCGGTTCGATGTTCCGATTCTTATGGAAGAGTTAGCCAGGTGCGGACTGGATCTTAAAATAGAAGAGCGAAGGTTAATTGACGTACAGAGAATTTTCTACCGAATGGAACCCAGGACACTGAAGGCAGCTTATCAGTTTTATTGTGGGAAAGAAATGGCGAATGCACATGATGCCATGGAAGACATCAAAGCAACCATAGAAGTTTTGAAAGGTCAGTTGGATCGGTATAAAGATACTGATTTTATTGAAGAGGACGGGCAGACCATTTCCAGACCGGTTGTAAATGACATGCAGGTCCTTCATGATTTCACCAACGATCTTAAGACCCTGGATGCCACCCAGAGATTAAAATACAATGAGCAGGGTGAGGTCGTTTTTAATTTTGGCAAGTATGTGGGACAACCGGTGGCTAAAATTTTATACGAGGACAGAAATTATTATCATTGGATTCAGGAGAAGGAATTTTCTGTGCAGGTAAAAAAAATGTCTGCTAAACTGCTGAAAGAATACGAAAATAACCTAAAAAAAGGGACTTAAATACCATGCAACCAATCTTGTTATTTTAGCGTTTAATTGGATATGATTCAATTTATGGGTAAGACGTTTTCATGGTTGTTGGCTTTGGCGATTTTTATCGGTTCCTGTAGTGAGAAAGAAGATACGCCAGTAGGCAATTTGGAATTGACCATTAAAGGTCGTTTTGGCCAAAGTCCGCTGGTTATGGGAAAGGAATATGATTTTTTTGATGGTTCCAAAATCTATTTCACCAGGTCAGAATTTTTTCTCAGCAGAATCAAGTTGCGAACCCCCTCAGGGAAGATTGTTTCTTTATCTTCTAACGTACGCTTCGTAAATCTTCAGGATCATCACTTCAATGTCGAGAATGCAGAAAAAGGATTTACTCTTATTTTTGACAAAATTGAAGCAGGGAATTACGATAGATTCAGTTTTGGAATTGGTGTTCCACCGGAATTGAATACCAAAACCCCAAAGGACTTTCCGACTACAAATCCATTGAGTGATGGAATACATTATTGGTCCGGCTGGAATTCCTATATATTCTCAAAAACCGAAGGAAGTATTTCTAATGGGGCGCAGCATGAGTTGTTTGCCTACCACAGTGGGTTCAACGACGCATATGAAGAGCAATATTTTGATCAAAATATTGTCATCGAGGAGGGCAAGACCACAAAGCTGGTCATGGAATTCGATCATAAGGCACTTTTTGGCGACCTTTCCAACTATATTGATATTTATAAGGATCCGGTAATCCATGAAGGGAAAGATTTTATGTCTGTTTTTATGGCTTATTTTAGATCCGCATTAAGAATCCAATAAGCCTATGTGGAGTTGGAAGAATTTGACATTTATCTTGTTTTGGTTAATTGTGGGTTGTAATGGTGAAAACCCGCCGGGAGGAGATGATTTAAGTCAGATTTCTTATGAGCCACGTGCTTATCCTCTTGTCGTTCCCCGCAATCTGCCTCCTTTGCCGGACGTGCCGGATAATCCAATGACTTATGATGGCGTACAATTGGGCAGACATTTGTTTTACGATCCTATTCTTTCTTCGGATTCCAGTCAGTCTTGTGCAAGTTGTCATAAGCCCGAATTTGCATTTACAGATGGCCTGGCTTTCAGTAGAGGAGTAACGGGTCAATTTGGAAACCGGAGTTCCATGTCCCTTTTGAATATAGCCTACCTCACCAAAGGATATTTTTGGGATGGAAGATCGGCAACCCTGGAGACACAGGCATTAGAACCCGTCGAAAATCCTATAGAGCTTCATGAAATGTGGCCAAATGTGATAGATAAGTTCAGGAAACACCCAAGCTATCCGACCATGTTCAGAAAAGCTTTCGGAATAAGTTCCAAATCTGAAATCACCAAAGAGTTGGCTGCAAAAGCAATTGCCCAGTTTGAGCGCATTTTACTGACAGGAGGCAATAGTCTTTACGTAAGACAGTTGAATAAAGAAATATTTTTTGATGGAGACCAACAGGAAGGAATGGATATGTACTTTAATACAGATCTTTCCTTGCCGGATGCACAATGTGGACACTGTCACGCAGCACCCACTTTTGCCTCCAGTGATTATTTCAATAATGGGCTGGACAAGGCGGTTACCCTGGATGATTTTAAAGATAAGGGTAGAGGAGCAGTAACGGGTATTCCATTGGACATGGGAAGATTTAAAGCACCAGGTTTATTTAACTGGCATCTTACGGCTCCATATATGCACGATGGCAGATTTAAAACCATTGAAGAAGTGATGGATCATTATGTGAATCATGTTCAATCTGCACCAAACCTCGATCCGAATGTCGCCAAACTGGTTTTGACCACCCGCCAGAAGAATAAGGTTATTGCCTTTCTGAAGACACTAATTGACACTTCCTACCTCAAGAACCCGGATATTTTCAGCCCTT
Organism: Candidatus Vicinibacter proximus; assembly: GCA_016713905.1. Taxonomy (NCBI): domain Bacteria; kingdom Pseudomonadati; phylum Bacteroidota; class Saprospiria; order Saprospirales; family Saprospiraceae; genus Candidatus Vicinibacter; species Candidatus Vicinibacter proximus. The sequence goes on along the minus strand of JADJOE010000002.1, from coordinate 109,905 downwards.
TTTAAGTTTTTTTTAAAAAAAATCAGGCTAAAATCCTCTTCAAAATTAATTTAATATTGACATTTTAAGATCAATATTTTAGTTTATAAAAATTAATATATTAATATTCAATTAATTAAACATTACAATATATAAATATATAAAATATTAATATATGACAGAGCCTATTTTTTGTACTTGTGGGCGGATATAAATCGTGCGATCATTGTACTGTGATTGTTTAACAAAGGGAAGAAATACAATCAAATGCTGGTAAAAGTATCAGCGACCGTAAATTCGGATATGTTCATGGGATTAAAATTTGTTAATAGGAAGCCATCCTAAAATGGGTGGCTTCTATTAACAAATTGACCAGACCCGGACATCAAAACTTGAGTTCAAAACATGAGAGATAAGAGTAAGCTAGTTTGGATATGTTCATGGGATTATAATAGCCAGTTGTTGCCTTCAACTGGCTATTTCCTTTAATAAGAAACAATTTTTTTTCTCGGATAAATCTATTTCAAAACGAAAAACAGAAAGTCCTGCCAGAAGAGGCGGGACTTTTTTTTTGCATTAAACCCAAAATTTCATTAGAATTCTATTACTGGCCAAAATTGCTTCATAAGCAAGCCTCTTCTCTAAATTCGTGAACAATGAAATACAACCTCATCTCCGCGCAAATTTCTTGCGAGGAGATTCTTGCCTTTGTTGCTCTTTTGCCACTCCCTAAGCCCTCTAATGAGTTTCTGGGTTAAGCTGTTTTGAAATACAATTGAGGTGGCGCTCTCCTGGAAAAGTCAAATTATATAAAGACAGCCCTAGACCTGGCTACTTTCCTTTGAGGTAAGGCTTAAACTATGTTAGCAACAGCCGGAAGCAGGGGAGCAACAGCCGGTAGAGGGCACCAGATTTTTCAGATCCTTGTATATTTTTTTCAGGGGAAGGCAGACACAAGTCCAAGGCCAGACACTGGGTACGCTTTGAGGTTAATTTTAAGAAATTTCCATCTTGTTTTAAACCGTATCTGCCAATGGTATCTGTCTGATATTCCACCTCTACTTCCAGATCCTCTCCACCAAATAAGAGTTCTGCTTTTTGTAAGATTCCGGATAGTTTTGCAGGAGTTAACCTGTGGTCTTTGTCTGATGCCACCCAGACTTGCATACTGATGTTTTTTTCCAATCTTTCGGTACCTCCACAATCTACAAAATGCTTGGTGGTAAGGCCAGCTTCTGTAATGTGAAAATGAGCGGGAACACTTTGTCCATCCGCCTGTATCAAATGAAGTTCTGAGGAGTTTTCCAGAAATGATTTTAATGCTGAAAGTTTCATGTTATATATTTTATGGTTTAAATATTAAAGAATGATTGCCATTTGCGGTGATTATATGTTTTTGTCCGTATTCTCAATAAATTGAATGACGGCGGATTTAATTTGATCTCTGATTTTTCGGGTGAAATCCAACCTTTCTTCCTCACTGCCTTGAAAAGAAGAAGGGTCTTCCAGACTCCAATGCAGCCGTTTATGTTGACCGGGAAACACAGGGCAGCGGGCAGCATTTCCCTCATCACATACAGCTACCACATAATCGTAACGCCTACCTTCCTTATGAAGATCAAAGACACTTTTGGCCTTGTAATGGGAAATGTCCATCCCAATTTCTGCCATCGCTTGAACAGCCAAAGGATTTAAGTTGCCGGCTTCAATCCCTCCGCTTTCTGCCATAAAATGATCGGGTCCATATTCATTTAAAAAAGCTTCCGCCATCTGACTTCGGGCAGAGTTGTGAATGCATAAAAATAAAACTCTTGTTCGGTGCATCATTTAATTTAATTTACATCGTTATATTACGATTAATTGAATACTTTGCTAACAACAATTTCCCGGGGTGCACCCGGATTCAATAAAACGCCCCAAATGTTTCTTCATTTCGTTCCAGTTGACAGGATCTAAACAATAACAGACTTTGGTTCCTTCGATTTCTCCTTTGATGATTCCTGCATTTTTTAGTTCTTTTAAGTGCTGAGATACGGTGCTCTGTGCGATCGGAAGCTCCTCGACCAGATCTCCGCAGACACAACTGTTTCTTTTCAACAGAATTTGGAGAATAGCTACCCGGGCAGGATGTGCCAACGCCTTGGCAAAATCTGCTATCCTGTTGTCTCTCAAACTGAATTCTTCACTCTTGTTGGTCTTCATATCTTGATTATGATCGTAAAATTACGATTAATAATCTGAATACAATGCACCTTAACATTTATTTAATGAAGATGGTTGGTCAAATTTCAATTTAAGGGACTGAGTTAGGGATTTTAAGGATGCATCCGCTTTTGATCTCAACCTACTTTAAGAAGCATGGAATGCATTTGACTAAAAGGACGATTAGTTGAAGAAGAGTGATAAAATGATGATTGGATTAAAGTCACCTGGAATCCTTGTTCCAGATCTTCCAGCTCAGGTCAGCCTGTAAATAAAGCATTTCCAAACCATTCTTCACACTTGCTCCTGAAAGTTTACCTCTCCTCAGGAATTCAGTTTCCAGGGGATTATAGATGAGGTCGTAAAGAAGACAGTCAGCATGAAGGCGATGATACGGAATCGCCGGACATGAATCGGTGGCAGGATACATTCCTACCGGACTGGTGTTGATCACCAAATTCCAGAAATCATCCCAGTTCAGATCCAACTCTTCATAGCTCAATCCATTCCCTGAAGAGGAGACCAAATTATAAGTAAGACCTAACTTTTTAAGTGCCCACCTGACGGCTTTTGAAGCTCCTCCGGTACCCAGAATAAGTACACCTGTAATGGTCTGGGTTCCGATAAATTCGGTCAGGGTTTGCAAAAATGCCGGTCCGTCCGTGTTGTAACCCACCCACTGATGGTTCTCGTTATAAAGGCAATTAACGGCACCAATTTCCAAGGCTACAGGGCTTATATGGTCAATGAATTCAATCACCGCTTGTTTGTATGGAATGGTCACGTTCAAGCCATTAAGATGTTTGTTTGCGTTCAGAAAAGTCTTAAGCAGGCTTTTTTCCGGAATGGGAAAGAGTTCATAACTGCAGTCATTTATCTCTGAGGAGGCCCACTTTTTTTCAAAGTAGCCCTTAGAAAACGAGTGACTTACATTCTTGCCAATCAAGCCAAATCTACGCATACCTGTGATTAGTTGCGGTAAATTTAGATGTTTAAAGGACATGTTGCAGCTAAAACAATTGTTGGCTTTGTTCGTTGATTTCTCTGGATCCATAAATAAGCACTAAAATTTACTACGAAAACATTCGTACTTCATGTAAAATGTTTAATTTTGTAAAAGTTTAGCGCCATTTGAAGGATTCGTACATTTATGTTAAAATTTTCAAAAATTAGATTTTTGTAATAATCTTAAGTTGGAATGGATTGTTAAGACTACGGTAAGAAAAAAATGAAAGAAGAAATGAAGTATAGAAGACCTTGGTACATTTTATTGCCATTAGTAATGGTGATGGCTTATTTTACAACACAATGTAAGAGTTCATCAAGACCCCTCAACAAAGAAGAGCTGATTCTCCAGATGATATATAAGCAGAGCCAGACCTACCATTACAATCCTCCGGTGATCAATGATGATTTTTCCAAAAAGGCATATGATCAATATCTCGACAATATGGATTCGGGTAAAAGGTTTTTGACCAAGGCAGATCTAAAAGCCATGGAATCTTACCGCTTGATGTTGGATGACCAATTCAAAGAAGGGAAGCTTGATTTTTTTGAAAAATCCAATGAAATTATCAATGCAGCCGTTGCAAAGACGGAAGCATATTACAAGGAATTCATTGAAAAGGATTTTAACCTGGAACAAGAAGAATCCATTGAATTAGATCCGGATAAGAGGACCTGGCCGGATAACGACAAGGAACTTAAAGAGTTTTGGCGGAAGTCCATGAAATACGATTTCATTTCAAAATATTACGACGATTTGGCAGCCTTGGAAAAGGACAAAAAGACGAGATCAAAAGATTCTATTTTTTATGACATCCGAAAAGAGATCAGGGAAAATATGGAGAATTGGTACAAGCGATTGAATGCCATTACCAGATCTGACCGTTTTGAATTATACGTCAACAGCCTCATACATGTGTATGATCCGCACACAGATTTTTTAAATCCAAAAGAGAAAGAAGATTTTAACATCACGATGTCCGGAAAGCTTGAAGGAATCGGAGCAAGACTTCAAGCCGATCATGAATATACCAAAGTAACGTCCATCGTTCCAGGTGGCCCTGCTTGGAAGCAGAAAGAATTGGAGGCAAATGACATCATCACCGGTGTGCAGCAGGAAGGAAAAGACGTGGTAGATATAAAAGGCATGTTGATTGACGATGTTGTAAAAATGATTCGTGGAAAGAAAGGCACTAAAGTTACTTTAAAAGTTAAAAAACCGGATGGCAGTCTGAAAGACATCACAATCGTTAGAGATGAGGTGATTATGGATGAGGGCTTTGCCCGTTCTGCCTTGGTAAGTGTAGATTCTGTACTCAAGAATGTCGGGTATATTAAATTGCCAAAGTTTTATGCAGATTTTGAAAATCCAAATGGAGCAAGTTGTGCCAAAGATGTACAAAAGGAGCTTAGAAAATTAAAATCTGAAGGTGCACAAAGTCTGATTCTTGATTTAAGAAATAATGGCGGAGGTTCATTGCAGGAAGTAGTAGAGATGGCTGGGTTATTTTTTAAAGATGGTCCGGTAGTACAGGTAAGAGATCGGGAAAGAATCAGTCCGTATGCAGATTCTGATCCAGGTGTAGACTTTGATGGACCTGTGGCTGTATTGGTCAACAGCAATTCTGCATCGGCTTCGGAAATTTTAGCCGCCTGTCTTCAGGATTACAAGCGAGCCGTAATCATAGGTGGAGAACCTACATTTGGTAAAGGATCGGTACAACGATTCATAAATTTTGATCGTATGCCGGGCAATGATGAATTTAAACCATTAGGTGAAATGAAAATCACCATACAGAAATATTATAGAGTAAATGGAGGCTCGGTCCAGTTGAAAGGCGTGGAACCGGATATTTTGATTCCGGATACTTATACTTATATCGAGAATGGGGAAAAGGAATATGAAAATCCAATGCCTTATGATGTCATAAAAAGTTTACAGCCTGAACAGGAAGTATTTAGAATTTCGAATATGGATGAATTAAAAGATAAAAGCAAAGAAAGAGTAAAAAGTAATCAGGAGCTCAGTCTGATTGATGAGCAAGCTCGTAAATTTAAAGAAATGAGAGACAAGACTACTTACCCACTTAATTTTTCAAAATTCAAAAAGGAAATGGATCAAAGAAAAGAAGAATCCAAGAAATATGAACAGATAGGTAAGAATCCAATACAAGGACTCAAAGCCGATAATTTAAAAGAAGATCTTAGTTACATCAATATGGATTCTTCCAGAGTAGGTCGGAATGAAGATTTTCTAAAAAGTATCTCTAAGGATCTGTACATCATGGAATCCATTAACGTGCTCAAAGACATAAGGAAGTAAAGAATCAATTCCAAAATCAGTAAATGAGAGGGTCGTACAAACTCATGATGTACGGCCTTTTTTTTGGCCAAAGCTGAATTTAAGGACTTTTTGTCAGTACAGAAGAACAAAACTAAAATGGATATTAATTATTTAAAATCCTGTATTTCAGGGATATATGTTAAATATTTATTTTTTTAGCAAAAGCGACCTGACAAAAGTCATCGATGGCACAATGCTTGACCTTATATATTGACCATTCTTTATTTTGCATTTGAAATTTTGCAGTCACCTATTAATTTTAAGAAATGAGTTTTGAATCGAGGTTATTTAGCGCAGGAATACCGGATGATCCGGAAATGTTACCATTTGTGGCTGTTGCTGAAGATGAAGAACCTTCAAAGGATGAGGATTTTGGTCAGGTACTGCCTGTCATGCCTTTAAAGAACACCATTTTATTTCCAGGTGTTATAATTCCGATTACAGTAGGAAGAGACAAATCCATGCGCGCCATTACCAAGTCGCATGAAAATAATAAGTTTATCGCGGTGCTTACCCAGAAAGACAGTGCTACGGAAGATCCTAAGTTTAAGGATTTGTACACTACCGGTACCATAGCGAGAATTGTCAAATTACTCAAAATGCCGGATGGCAGTCAAACAGTCATTTTGCAGGGCAGAAAAAGATTTATTGCAGAGGAGGTACTGAAGGAAGAACCATACCTGGAAGCGAAGATCAGTTTGCGGAATTATGTGCTTCCTGAAAAGAAAATGGAGTACAATGCCATGATCAAATCCATTCAGGAACAATCCAGAAAAATTGTGGAATTATCGCCACAGATTCCCAATGAGGCACAGGTCCTTTTACACAATATTGAGAACGATAGATTTTTGTTAAATTTTATCAGCTCAAATCTAAATATAGGCATCGAGGATAAGCAATCTCTGTTGGAAAACGACAACCTGTTTTCTAAAGCAGAGACCCTTCTTGTTTATTTGAATCAGGAACTAAAACTTCTGGAAGTAAAGGATCAGATTGAGTCCAAGGTGAGGGTGGATTTAGAAAAACAGCAAAGAGATTATTTCCTCAATCAACAACTTAAAACCATCCAGGAAGAACTTGGGCAAGATCCACAGGAGCAGGATATAGAAGAGCTTCAGGAAAAAGCAAGCAAAAAGAAATGGACAAAGCCTGTCAAAGATCATTTTGATAAAGAGCTTAACAAATTGCAACGCATGAATCCACAGGTTGCAGAATATTCCGTTCAGATGAATTATCTGGAAATGATGGTGGATTTGCCTTGGAATGAGTACACAAAAGATCAATATGAATTAAATAAGATCAGGAAAGTTCTTGATAAGGATCACCATGGTCTTGAAAAAGTAAAAGAAAGAATTATTGAACATCTTGCGGTGCTCAAATTGAAAGGAGACATGAAGGCACCCATCTTGTGTTTGGTAGGGCCTCCCGGAGTAGGAAAAACTTCCCTGGGTAAATCCATTGCCAAAGCTCTGAATAGAAAATTTGTAAGGATGTCATTGGGAGGCCTACATGATGAATCAGAAATTCGCGGACATCGCAAAACTTATATAGGCGCAATGCCTGGAAGGATTATACAGGCCATTAGAAAATCAAAGTCTTCCAATCCTGTTTTCATTTTGGATGAGATCGACAAAATGGGAAAAGATTTCCGAGGTGACCCATCGTCTGCATTGTTGGAAGTTTTGGATCCGGAGCAAAATTCTACCTTCCATGACAATTATCTGGAGATGGAATATGATTTATCCAAAGTATTGTTTATCGCCACCGCAAATTCATTAAGTGGAATCCAGCCTGCTCTATTGGACAGAATGGAAATGATCGAAATTCAGGGATACTCCATGGAAGAAAAATTGGACATTGCCGTAAAACACCTTATTCCAAATTTGCTCGAAGAACATGGGCTTAAAGCAAAGCAAGTAAAAATCAGCAGCAAGCTGATTGAAAAAGTAATTGAAGATTATACACGAGAATCCGGAGTCAGGTCTCTGGGCAGACAACTGTCTTCTGTCATGAGAAAGGCAGCTCTGAAAGTAGCTATGGAAAAAGCCAAACAAGTGAATTTTGGTGTCGAGGATGTAAAAGAAATTTTAGGTGTTGCAAAATACAACAATGACCAGTATCAGGAAAATCTACCTCCTGGCGTGGCAATCGGACTGGCATGGACCAGAGTGGGTGGAGACATACTTTATATCGAAACTACCATTTCAAAAGGAAAAGGTAAAATGATACTTACCGGAAACCTTGGGGATGTGATGAAGGAGTCGGCAACAACTGCCATCAGTTTTATCAAATCACACAGCAGCGAACTCAATATTGATCCTGATTATTTTGAAAATAATGACATCCACATCCATGTACCGGAAGGGGCCATTCCAAAGGATGGACCGTCTGCAGGAATTACCATGTTGAGTGCGGTGGCTTCTTCAATAATAGGCAAGCCAATTAAGCCTTACCTCGCGATGACCGGTGAAATTACCTTGCGTGGCAGAGTGTTACCTGTTGGAGGAATTAAAGAAAAAGTGCTGGCAGCCAAGCGCGCTGGTTTAAAAACCATCATGCTTTGCATTGAGAATAAAAATCACATTGATGAAATTCAAGCGGACCATTTAAAAGGATTGGAATTTCATTATGTAAGAGACATGCATGAGGTGTTAAGCTTTGCGCTGGGAGTTTCAAAGTTTTAGATTATACTTCAAACCAACTGCCTGTTGCTGTTGAGACTTCCAATTATACGGCAATAATTATGCGATTTGATTATAGGGATGGTTCTTTAAGAGGCTTAAAATATCTTTAAGCCATACCTGTGGATTGAAATGGTTAAGGTGGAATATATTTTGAATGTACAGAATATTTTTACAATTATTTTTCATCTATATTATATTGCTTTCTATAAAGAATACTTCGCAATTTAATACTCTGTATGATGCATGTTAATTGTGTCCAATGAATACCTAACTTAATTTCTTCGGATTCTGTTTTCTATCTTATCTTTCTGTCTACTTTTATGAGGAAGTCTACATATTATGAAACTTAACTATTTAATACTTTGCATTTTTAATTTAATAATAATCATTCAATGCAAATCCCAATCCAAAGAAAAGTTAAATGACTTTAAAGGTGAAGAAATACTTAGACGCATATTTAATTCTAAAGATGGGTTTAAAGAGTATTGTAATGAATTGGATAGTTTATTTTATAGTTATTTTTTTAAAGTTTCTTGCGATTTTATTGAAGGACTGGATAAAGAAAAATACAATGAAATTAGAAAAAAAGCGGATTCCTTTGAAATAGTTTATCCAGAAATATATGATGGTGGATTTTATTATAAATGTGACCCACGAACATTTGAATATTTAAAATATAGTTGTGTATTTTACAACCAGTATCCTGAACTAAGGATGAGAAAAATATTAAATTCTATAATTGAGCTTAAGTATGAAAATTCCAAAGACAGGAAAATCATTGATACTTTAATCATTCTCTTCAGAGAAAACATAAAATTAGTTCCTAAAGATTCTTTAATAAGTATTTATGAAGAAATTAAATTCAATTATCCTTTACAAAAATTATTTTTAGTCAATTTAAAATATTCCGGTAATTTTAAAAACGAATACATAAATTACTTAAAGTACTTTTTAATTGTCAATCGAAATAATTTCAATAATTACAATTACATACTTCAATATTTTTCAAATATATTTTCAGAAGATAGTTATAGAATTGAAGTGAATAATATATTAGTGATGGAAAAGAAATATATTTCAAGTTCTTTTGCAGAAAATGATCCTTTGAAAAGCAAATTGATTGAACTAATAAATAACCATATTGCAATTTATAATTTAAAACATTAGTTAATTTGATATTTTAGAATATTTGCATTTTAAAATCAATAATCGGTTGTTTGAAGCTTCCCAGCGTCAAACATTACGTTTATTTAAAGTAGTACCATTTAAAATTTACGTAAAACCGCTTTCGCGGTTCCTTCTCTTATCGTGCTGTCGCACGATACTCTGCTGAAGCAGAGATCGTTCAGTCATGCTTCCCAGTGTCAAACATTACGGTAATTAAAAGCAGTACCTAATATAGTGTACGTTAGCCGCTTTCGCGGTTCCTTCTCTTATCGTGCTGTCGCATGATACTCTGCCGAAGCAGAGATCGTTCAGTCATGCTTCCCAGCGTCGAACATTACGGTGATTAAAAGTAGTACCTAATATAGTGTACATTAGCCGCTTTCGCGGTTCCTTCTCTTATCGTGCTGTCGCACGATACTATGCTGAAGCAGAGATCGTTCAGTCATGCTTCCTAGCGTCAAACATTACGGCGATTAAAACCAGAATCTAAAATAGTGTACGTTAGCCGCTTTCGCGGTTCCTTCTCTTATCGTGCTGTCGCATGATACTCTGCTGAAGCAGAGATCGTTCAGTCATGCTTCCTAGCGTCGAACATTACGGTGATTAAAAGTAGTACCTAATATAGTGTACATTAGCCGCTTTCGCGGTTCCTTCTCTTATCGTGCTGTCGCACGATACTATGCTGAAGCAGAGATCGTTCAGTCATGCTTCCTAGCGTCAAACATTACGGCGATTAAAACCAGAATCTAAAATAGTGTACGTTAGCCGCTTTCGCGGTTCCTTCTCTTATCGTGCTGTCGCACGATACTCTGCTGAAGCAGAGATCGTTCAGTCATGCTTCCCAGCGTCGAACATTACGGTGATTAAAAGTAGTACCTAATATAGTGTACATTAGCCGCTTTCGCGGTTCCTTCTCTTATCGTGCTGTCGCACGATACTATGCTGAAGCAGAGATCGTTCAGTCATGCTTCCTAGCGTCAAACATTACGGCGATTAAAACCAGAATCTAAAATAGTGTACGTTAGCCGCTTTCGCGGTTCCTTCTCTTATCGTGCTGTCGCACGATACTCTGCTGAAGCAGAGATCGTTCAGTCATACTTCCCAGCGTCGAACATTAAGTTGATTAAAAACAGTACCAATTAAAATGCACGTAATTCTTCCCAAGTCTAAACATTAATTAATTCTTCCGAATTTATAAATCAGACTTGCCCTCAATTGGGTCTGTGTGATGATGTTAACCGGAGCATTGATTGATGGTGTTTGACCGGTGGTGCTTTCTAATAAGTCAGCATGGCTCTTTGAAAATGAAACTGGAAACGATACTCCGGTATTTATTGAAAAGTTTTTGTAAACAGGAGCAGTCAACCCAATTTGCATCAGGAAATTAACCTTGCTTTGTTTTCTTACAAACAAGCTGTTGTTTTTAATTTGTACCAGTTCAGTTTTACTTCCCTTGAATACTGTTTCAGCCAGTGGAAAAATCATGTTGAATCCGATTTCAGAAGACCATTTTTTATACCAGTTATAGCTCAATTGAATGGGTAAATGAATGTGATAAAGTTGTTTCCTGTAATCAGTGGTTGACAGCAATTCAGTAAGGTTGTCATTATTTGTAGAAGAAGCGTTTGACTTACTGTCTAAATTAAATAATATGTTGCTTAAGCTGTCCCGATTGTCCAAAAGTGCAGTAAACTCAGAGGAGTTCATCAGCAAGAAATCGCCGGTTTGGTATTCTAAAAACGGACTAAGTTTTATTGAAAATGAACGATTAATTTTTCTTTCTAATATGGATCCAAAATGAACAGAATAAGCGCGTGAATCGGGGGTGTATTGAAAACCTGAAAGGAGCCCAAATTGAAAATTTGTTTTTTGTGTAGATTTGGTAGAACGAGGGTAGATATTATTTTCCAAATTAATGTTGGCTGCGTGCAAAGGTAGTAGGCAGATTTTAGATTTCAGTAAATTTAAATTTGGAATATCTGAATGAATTATAGTAGCTGTTGGAAGTGGATAAATATTATTGAATTCCGTTTTGTTTTGGTATTCGGAGGCTAACGATTCAGAATGGGATAGGGGAGTATTTTTGATTTCCGAATTCGATTCATTAAATGAATTTCCATTTTGTTTATTTTGATTCTCTATTATTGGTTTTTCCTTGCCTTGACTTAATTGCTGTGTTTTGATTTCTATATTGGAAGATTTGTTTAGCTTATGGGCATCTGTAATTTGATTCTGCGCTTGTGATGAAGTAATGTGTTGAATGGATTTTGCAGGATTTGATTGGGATCGACTGGAGAATAATTGTGGCAATAAGAAGGCAGTTCCTAAGGCTCCAAGAAATAGAAAGAACCAAAGGACAAGCTTTCTGTTTTTCTTAATCGGCATGTGTAGATCCAGAGACTTTTGCATGGATAGCCAGCCTTCATCTTCGAGTTGTTTATATTTTGAATGATTTTTCATAATAGTTTTCGATTAAGGTTTGTAACTGCTTACGGGCAGAAGAAATATGCCATTTAGAGGTGCCTACACTGATGTTGAGTTTTTTAGAAATTTCCAGATGAGTATAACCATTGGCAAAGAGCATAAAAGCATTTGCTGAGGCAGGCGGTAGGGTTTGAATTAATTCTAAAATTTCTGTTTGGAACATTTTTCAAGCGTATAATCATGGCTTTGTTGGTCGACATCAGAAATCGCATCCATGCCAAAAGTTTCATCCTTTTGTGCAAGTTCCCGCATACATACATGATAGATAAGTTTTCTGATCCAGGATTCCAGTGAACCTTCAAATCTAAATAGATGTATTTTCTGAAAGACCCTCAAGAATCCAATGTTGAGCACTTCTTTTGCTCTGTCGTCATTTTGGGTATAATACCTGCACATGTCGAACATGTTTTTGAAATAAGTTCTGTACAGGATTTCCTGAGACTTGCGATCATTGTTGATGCATCCTGTTACTAAAATTTTATCATTGGTATCTGAACTCATCCAAAAGTTTCATCAAATGTTAATTCCAAGCCTAAATATAAGTCTTTTGTAATTCAAATGATATTCGGTCTTATCCGTTCCTATCCATTGATTTCTTTGTGCATAGAAGGCTTTCTGAGTTAGCATACCAAAGTCAATATGCATATCTGTGTATTTGGAAAGTCTATACCTTAATCCGATGGCAGGATGGAAAATGAGGCCTCCATGACCGGACCAATCTGTTCTCTGCTTTATTGGAAAATTGACGAATCCATACCCGGATCGAATCATTAAATACAGGTGTGGAAATTTATTTATGCCAGCATATTGTGTTTCCATACACAGGGGAATGATATGATCCGGCGCAATTAAATTATATTTTTCTAACCCGGATTGAATTCCTATACGCCAATGTTTATCTAAAATATAACCTGTCGAAAAATGCAAGGCGGTTCCGGGTGAGTTTTCGAAAACATTTTGGTTAAAATGGATGCCAAAATTTAAATTAACATAGTATCCCTTATTTCTAAAAGGGGATAATCCTTTACCGGATTCTTTATGTTTGACTTTTTTAATGGAATTCCTCGGAATGGAAATTTTTACTGAATTTGTTAGAATTAATTCTATTGAGTCTTTATTCCAGGAGCTAATCTCTCCGATTAAGATAGAGCCGTCCATATAGTAAACCTTACTTTGGGAACTCAGAGAATGGGGTTTTAAATTTAAAAAGAATAAAATAATAAAAACTGAGTAGTATTGGCGCAGCATCTGAATTATTTTTTAAGTTCAATGAGCGTTTGATCAATTTTGTCAAGATAGGATTTTAGTTCCTCATCTAATTCAGGAGCCCAGCGGTCGATATTCCAGTAATGCTTTACGCCATTTTCCATTACTTCCAGATAATATCCGCCCTGGTCTGCGCAGTCAGGACATCCAATGATATGTTCCTTGATGTTGTATAGACTTTTCGGAAATTCCTTGAATAGATTGCGGACCAGATTTTCTTTTATTTCAGAGAGTGGTTGATTGGAGAAATTAATTTTTTGATTATTATAATAAGCTTCTTTGTCTGGTAAAAGTGATTGGACAGTGAGCTTATAAAAAGTACCACAATCACCTACACATTCGCCGAAATATCTACCAAAAATGAACAATTGTTCTTCAGGTTCAATTTTACAACATCCAGCCAACCAGAAGGAATTGCATATAATTATAAAAGCAATTAATTTATTTAAACGGAGCACGGCAATTTTTTTTAATGGATAGAAAGAATGGTACTTAGCAAGATTGGGTTTTCGGGGAGGAAATATCGTATTGAAAAATTCCCTTACTGCTCACCAGAATGAGTGTCTTTTCTTCAGGATTGATGATGAGATCATAAGGACTGTTATGATTTATTTGTTTTATTAAAATGATGTCTTGCCATTTTTCAACATTGAATATTTTCAAGGCTTCATCACAGACAAATAAGTATTTTTGGTATACTGATAAGCCAAGAGGTCTTACCAATGGATAGGTCTTCAACAGTTTAGGCGCATAAATATTGCTCACATCTATGATGTCCAATTGATTCGAATAACCTCCGCATTCTGTTCCCCCATGAAGGGTCACATAAGCAAGACTTTCCTGAACGACTACAGGATCGCAGGAGCGCCAGTGTTCCAGACTTCCTGCCAATTTAGGTACGGATGGATTGGTCAATTCAAAAATGAACATTCCATTGGCTGATCCAATAAATAATTTATCCTGGTATGGATAGATGGTTTCAATATTCCATCCGATTTGATTTTTATGCAGCAATTCGGGGCAAAATCCCTGCACATTAAAACTGTATAATTTGGACTGATCGACGGTGTATAAAAAATTGGACCAAAGGGTAAATCTTGCCTGAGAACCACCAATGCCCACAGGTGCACTGCCACTTTTACTTCCACCGGCAGCATTATCTGAACTAAACAATATATCTCCTTCAAAAAAGATGTTTCTGTTGAAATTTGCGGAATTACATTCTAATGTAATGGTTTCTGAAGTAGGAATGTAATCTACCAACAAGCCTCTAGAAAGGTCATTAAATATGGGTTCAAAAACTTTTTCAATTCTGCAAAGCAAAATTGGATTTTGAGGGGATGCAATATTTATGGCCAGCAAATCAATGTAACTGTCGGCATATAACACATCTTCCCGAACAGCCAAATCCACATTACCCGGAATGGCAATAAAATTCAGTTTTACCGGAACAGATGGATTGGTATTGTCGAAGATATGGATTCCTTCTTTTGGTTCATTGATCAAAAGCAAGTGCCCGTAGACATATATTTTTCCCGTTGTTTTAAGATCCTTAGACCCAGTAGGATTAAACCCTTCAATAATTTGTTTGTGGGTCTTGTATACCGGGTCGTAACGATAAAACGTGCGGGTTTGCTGACATTCGTCCTCAAAACAGGCAGTAAGACCTGTTAAGGTTCCAAGAAATAAGATGATGCGTAGAAAATTAAAGTTTTTCATAACCGGAGTCTGTTTTAATTGTTTGATGGTATAGATACAGGAAGTTGATCTGTGGGTTGGGTCAATCCCTAAATAAATTGTGGCTTTGGTATCGGCTATTTTGATTGGGGTGACTTATATTCAGAATTAAAGCGCTTATTTTTTACCGTTTAAGAAAGGACTAAGCTATTTTTGCGGACCAAATAAAAAAAATATGAATCCATTTGCTAGACATGACAAATTTGAGAATAGACATATTGGCACCATAGGGGCTGATCTGGTGGACATGCTGAAGACAATTGGGGTCCAGAGTCTGGATCAGTTAATAGAACAGACGGTGCCGGATGGTATTAGACTAAAAGCGCCCATGCAGATTCCCGGTGCATTATCGGAGTTTGATTACTTAAGCACCCTGAAGCAAATTGGACAAAAAAATAAGTTGTTCAGGAGTTTTATAGGGCAAGGATATTTCGGAACCATTACCCCATCCGTAATTTCAAGAAATGTATTTCAAAATCCCGGTTGGTATACGCAATATACCCCTTATCAGGCTGAAATTGCACAAGGAAGATTAGAGGCTTTACTTAACTACCAAACAATGGTTTCTGATCTTTGCGGATTGCCGATTGCCAGTGCCTCATTGCTTGATGAAGGAACCGCTGCCGGAGAAGCAATGTCCATGTTTTATCATGCAAAAGAGAAGAGGAACAAGGAAGAATCTCCCAACGTATTTTTTGTAGATCAGCGCGTTTACGACCAGACCCTGGATGTCCTGCAAGCAAGAGCCTGGCCAAAGAACATTAAGATAGTGGTGGGTAATGTTGAGAAAGAAGAAATTCCTGTCAACTGTTTTGGTGTTTTGATACAGTATCCGGATAAAACAGGGGCTGTCACTGATTACAGTGCATTTATTGCAAAAGCCAAATCAAAGGGTTGTTTGGTAGCCATGGCTACTGATTTGTTGGCATTGTGTATGTTAAAGTCACCGGGCGAGTTGGGAGCTGATGTGGCCCTGGGTAACAGTCAGCGTTTTGGTGTGCCTTTTGGTTTTGGAGGGCCTCATGCCGCTTTTTTCGCCACCACGGAGGAATTCAAGAGAGATATGCCTGGAAGAATTATTGGGGTGTCCATTGATGAGCATGGTAATCGTGCCCTCAGAATGGCATTGCAAACCAGAGAGCAACACATTCGCAGAGAGAAAGCAACTTCCAATATTTGTACTGCTCAGGCATTGTTGGCGATCATGGCTTCCATGTATGGAGTTTATCACGGACCCGACGGATTGTATGCCATAGCCCGCAGAACGCATGACATGGCGACCAGCCTGGGAAATTCGCTTACCTCTATGGGCTACAAATTATTAAATGAGTACTTTTTTGACACCCTCGCCATTAAAGCAGATCAATCCAGCACTGCACAGATAAAAGAAATTGCAGAAGCTCACCAGATGAATTTTTGGTACACCTCTGAAGGAGTACAGATAAGTCTTGATGAAACGGTGACAGAAGAAGAACTCAATTTAATTACAACCATATTTGCGAAGGCCTCGGGAAAGAATCAGGCTGCAATGATCTTGCCTACCTCAGGTTTAAAAATTCCATCTACCATCATCAGGACTTCAGAGTATCTGACGCATCAGATTTTTAGCATAAACCAGACGGAGTCTGCCATGATGAGATACATTAAAAGACTAGAAAATAAAGATCTCTCGTTGGTTCATTCGATGATTTCACTTGGTTCCTGCACGATGAAGCTGAATGCAGCGACCGAGTTAATACCGGTCTCATGGCCGGAGTTCAGCGACATTCATCCTTTCGTGCCCGCTAATCAGGCAGAAGGATATCTGACGATGATTCATGAACTGGAAGAATATCTTTGTCAGGTAACCGGATTTACGGCTTGTTCGCTCCAGCCAAATTCCGGCGCACAAGGAGAATTTGCGGGACTTTTGACTATTAAAGCCTATCATGAATCCAGAGGAGACCATAAAAGAAATATTGCACTGATACCTTCTTCAGCCCATGGAACAAATCCGGCATCAGCGGTCGTAGCAGGAATGGAAGTAGTGGTGACCGCTTGTGATGAAAATGGAAATATCATTGTGGAGGATATCAAGGCCAAAGCCAGTCAATACAAAGACAATCTGGCCTGTCTCATGGTAACTTACCCATCCACTCATGGAGTTTTTGAGACTTCTATCAGGGAAATTTGTGAAATCATTCATCAGCAAGGTGGACTTGTGTACATGGACGGTGCCAATATGAATGCGCAGGTAGGATTAACCAGCCCAAGCGCCATTGGAGCGGATGTTTGCCATTTGAATTTGCATAAGACCTTTGCCATTCCTCATGGTGGAGGTGGTCCCGGAATGGGTCCTATCTGTGTAAACGACAAACTAAAACCATTTCTACCAAGCCATAAATATTTTACCGTAAATGGAGATAAACATGCTGTGCCCGCTGTGTCTGCAGCTCCTTATGGGAGCGCCAGCATCCTGTTAATATCTTATGCCTATATCAGAATGTTGGGTCCTGATGGAATGACAAAAGCCACTAAGCATGCCATCTTGAATGCAAATTACATTGCTTCTAGGTTGTCAGGAAGATACAAGGTGCTTTACAAAGGTGAAAATGGCAGAGTAGCGCATGAACTCATTGTTGATTTACGTCCTTATAAGGAGGTAGGAGTGAGTGCAGAAGACGTAGCAAAGAGGTTGATGGATTATGGATTTCATGCGCCAACTTTATCCTTCCCGGTAGCAGGAACCATTATGATTGAACCAACAGAATCAGAGAATAAAGAAGAGTTGGATAGATTCTGTGAAGCTTTGCTTGCCATACATGATGAAATTGATGAGATTGCAAGAGGAGAATATCCTACAGAAAATAATGTTTTGCACAATGCGCCGCATACTGCTGCCATCATTACAGCTGATGAGTGGAACAAGCCTTATTCCAGACAAAAAGCCGCCTATCCTTTGCCTTACTTGCATGGAGGGTTGAAATTCTGGCCAACGGTGGGCAGGGGTGAATAATGCGCATGGAGACAGGAATCTAATTTGTACTTGTCCTCCGATAGAGGAGTATATGAGTTAAACTGGATACATTTAAATTATTAAATGGATAATTGAGTATGTTGACTGCCGAATATTGTTGTAGTGTTTTTCTGCAGGTAATAGAAGCATATCATACTTCTAATGATGTAGACGAGGCATTCCCGTTTCAGGATGTCGAGCATGATATTCATCATTTCCTAAAACTCAAATCCTGGATAGACACTGTTCAATGGCATTTGGAAGACATTATTCGAAAACCTGATTTGCCACCGGATGAATTCATTCACACCAAAAGGAGGATCGATTTGTCTAATCAGGAAAGAACTGATTTAGTAGAAAGAATTGATGATTGGTTTTCAAACCAGTTTGCTCACGTGAATTTAGTAGAAAATCCCAGGATTAATACAGAAACTCCTGCATGGGTGATAGACAGATTGTCCATTTTGATGCTCAAAATTTACCATATGCAGGAGCAAACCCTGAGGACGGACGTTGATGAGAAACACATAGTTGTTTGCAAAAATAAATTAGAAATTCTCCTGGAACAAAAGGCCGATTTGTGTTTTAGTTTGAATGCCTTGATTCAGGAAATTGGGGAAGGGAAAACCCGTATGAAAACCTACAGGCAAATGAAAATGTACAACGATCCTGCGACCAATCCGGAGTTGTATAACAAGAAGTAATCATCATGAAGGTATTGATGATCAGGTTTTCAGCAATGGGCGATGTAGCCCTTTTGAATCCTGTCATTCGGTCTGCCTTACTGCACAATGATGAACTTGAAATACATGTTGTTACCAAAAAAAATAATTCCCCTTTCTTTAATAATTTAGATAAAGTAAAGGTCCTGCCGGTGGATTTTAAGAAAGGATTTACTGGTTTTATTGAGTTGATTCAATTCAGTTTTTCGCTTGCTCAAGTTCAGTATGATTTGGTGGTCGATCTTCATGATAATTTAAGAAGTAGAATTATTTGTGGTCTACTTAGATTAGGTGGTAAAAAAACCGTCAGGTTCGATAAGGCCCGTAAACAAAAATTACAATTATTAGGAAACATTGGACTACACACAATACCGATAAAGCATACCGTAGAAAGGTATGCCGAAGCAATGCTGGAGGAGGGAATACAGGTGGATAGTACTTTGGAAAAATTAAAAGAATTTCATTTTGTCAGAAATGAAATTGCAAAGAAAAAAGTATTAAACTATTTCAATACACATGACGCTGATCATGATGTAAAAATTGGTTTCGCACCATTTGCGCAACATGCATTAAAAACATTAGGCAACGTTAAATCAGAAGAATTAATTGGTCTCCTTACAGAACATTTTAAGGATAAAGCCAGAGTATTTTTGTTTGGTGCCGGCAAGACTGAGATGGCACAAATGCACCTGTGGAAATTAAAGTTTGGGGAGCGGCTAATTTTAGTACAGGAACATTTCACATTGGAGGAACAACTGGAATTATTCAATCATCTGGATGTGCTGGTGTGCATGGATTCCGTAAATTTTCATTTGGCAAACCTATCTGGCATAAAGAGCATAATTTCTATCTGGGGACCAACCCATCCATTTCTTGGATTCGGACCATTGGATGAAGCGCGCAACAAGATTATACAGATTTCTACAACCGAATTACCTTGCCGTCCTTGTTCGGTTTTTGGTCAAAAGCCCTGCCACAGAAAAGATCATGCTTGTATGCAAAATATTTCGGCAGGGTCAGTATTTATCGAAGTGTTGAATGCTATTACAAGAACTCGATTATTTAACAAAGCGACGGGATGAGGAAATAAGCAGACAACAAATAAGGTAAAAGCCCACAGCACACACATTGCAATGGGAACACAGACCCCTCCTTCCAAAAAATTAACCGCAACAATAGAGCATTTTACATTGAATTTATTAATTTTCTAGCTTATCTTTCTGTCCAGTTTAACGAGGAAGTCTAATACTCCTGCTTTTTAAAAGTAAATTATGAAAGTAAATGTTTTAACTGTTATACTACTGATATTTCTATGGAATTATATTTGTGTTGAAGCACAATCAGGTTTTGCAAAAACCTATGTGATAAAGTTTAATAATAGATCAGATACTAATTATTATCCAAATTTTATTAAAGCAATTGAAATTCATAATAGCTTTATTTATTCATTTTTATATTCCTCAGATACAACAAATAAAAAAGTGTATGGTACAGGATTTGGAATATTTAAATTAGAAGGTGAAATGTTGGAATATAATTCCATCCCCTATAGAGATTCATTTAATTACTTTTTTCCAGAAGAAATGATTACTTATGATTATGAGACTTTTTTTACATCTATTAATATTAAGCCTGGTCTTGATGGTATATTAAAGTATAATCATAAGACAAAAGAAGTGATATCTTATCCTATTGTGAATTC
This sequence comes from Candidatus Vicinibacter proximus, assembly GCA_016713905.1. Taxonomy (NCBI): domain Bacteria; kingdom Pseudomonadati; phylum Bacteroidota; class Saprospiria; order Saprospirales; family Saprospiraceae; genus Candidatus Vicinibacter; species Candidatus Vicinibacter proximus. The sequence goes on along the minus strand of JADJOE010000002.1, from coordinate 89,618 downwards.
ATTATGTGCATCATGTTTTGAACGATTTGGTGGCATGGCAAAGGATCTTTGGGGAAATTTAATTTTATCACACGATGTAACTTCACCCAATGCATTAGATTCTTTCTATACTAAAGTCCAAATTACAAAGATGGATACCTCAGGAAGGATTATTTGGACTAAAATATATGGAGGTCCATCTACTGAATATAAGAGAAATTCTTGTCAATCCGTTTTTATAGACAAAGATGGGTATTATTATATAGGAATTTCCTGGGATAATAAAGTCGGATTCTATCAGACCCTGTTCTATAAATTGGATAGCTCTGGTAATATCGTCAATCAGTATGTATCAAAAGTTTCACTTACAACTGCTGATGTCCATGATATTTCCCAATCAAGTGATGGATCTTTTTATCTCGCTACAAATTATAATAAGAATGAAGGGAGAAATGAATGGTATAATGAATCTTGGCCTGCTATAACAATTCTCACTAAGGACTTACTGTTTAAAAATTCCTTCAAAGCTGATGAAAAAAGAAGCCAACGAATAGAAAAATTGCTAACAGCCAATAAATCAGATGGAATAATTCTAATGCATAATAAATATTACACTTTTTCCTATTTGAGATACGATAGTGTAAAAGCAAAAGTTGATACTGTTGTTACATCTACACATAAAGCTACTTTACACAAAGTTAGCTCTGCTGGAGATAGTTTATGGCAAAGAAAATACTTTGTACGTGAAGGATTAATTAATCATTGGTCTGACGCAGAGACCAGCGAAATGTTTGATCTCAAAGCTATTCCTGATGGCTCCGGATATATCATGGGTGGATATTCTTATCGAGATAACGCATATGAAAAGCTAGCAGAACCATATTATGTTCCACTACTCATCCGAGTAGATAATGATGGATGTATTATTCCTGGTTGTAACTTAACAAAAACCAAGGATAATAAATTGGAATCAGAAACTAGTTTCCGAGTATGGCCGAATCCATTTAAGGATCGATTGGTTATTCAACATGACGTGACTGAAGTAGTAAGTTATAAGCTTTATAATATTGAAGGCAAGTTAATGGATGAATTCAATTTATCAGAATTTGGTGAGAATTTAATTTTAAAAACATCATCTTTACCACCTGGAATTTACAACTTAATAGGTATGAATGTTAAAGGTAATATTCATTATGAAAAAATATTGAAGGAATAAATTTAATATCAAATAACACCTCTGGCTTAGTGTTAATGAATCTTTTAAAAGAAAAACTGGGATTATCAAAGTTTTGACTAAAGTAAAAATAAGGTCTCAACTTCATCACTTACGACTGTGAATACACTTGCTGAATTCATTACATATCCTTTTTATTAAAAATTCTAATTGAAAAGTAAAGTGGTACCAGTATCCAGCACAGCATGGTAAACAAGGTATATAGGGTCCTCTGATAACCTATGAAGTAGATCGCCCATTAACTGTTAAAGATGCGGATAATACGGTCATTACCATGTCTTATGATATATCAGATGGATCGCTTCATACAGTTACAACTATACCACAAAATGCGAGTACTAATATTGTTAAAGAAAGTTATACTGACTTAGACAAACAAGTCGTTAAACAAAAAGATAATGGTAAGACTACTACTTTTGAGTTTGATGCTGCAGGTCAGCTCCTCAGTGTATTAGATGAAGATGGCAATACCACATCCAGTGAGTATGATCTAGCAGGTAGACGGACGCAATGGATACATCCTGACGCTGGAACCAATACTTATACATATGATAATCTTGGTCAATTAATGACTATGGTGACTCCGAATCTTGCCATTACTAGTGATGAAATAATATATAAATCAGATGCTTTAGGTAGGATTAAATCGATCACATATCCTGATTATGCAAATTCTACCCCAAATATCAACAATGTTAAATATGAATATTACCCTGCTACAACAGGAGGCGTTGATAATAATAGAGGTAGATTGATGCTGGTACAAGATGCTACAGGATTAAGAAAATATGAATATGGATCTCAAGGCGAAATAGTTAAAGACATCAGAACAATAATTGCTCCAGGCCAAGATAATAAAACCTATGTTCACCGATTCCATTATGATACATGGAATCGTATTGATACCCTCATTTACCCTAATAAAGATACCTTACTTTATAAGTATGATCTGGGTGGTAATTTGAACTTTATGAAAGCTGGAGTTCAGGTTTATATAGATAGTATTGGTTACGATGAATTCGAACAAAAAGTATATTGTAAATATGGCAATAGTACATCACAAACTTATTCCTATTCTACAACATTACGAAGACTATCCAATTTGGTTTCCAAGGATCACTCTGGTAACAATATGTACAACTTGAGTTATACATTTGATAAGATTGGAAATGTAGATTCCATTCACAATTCAGCTGGCATCATCAATGAAATGGGTGGAAGTTATTATCACAAATACACTTATGATATCTTTAACCGCCTCTCCACAGCACAAGGCAGTTGGACCGGTGATACAAGCAATACATTAGGTAACAAGGCATCAAACTATACTCTTGCTATGGCCTATGAGAATATGCATAGAATTACAACTAAACAACAGGATCATACCCGTGATGCATCTAATGTAGGCGAAAACACCTACGATAATTTATTTAAATATGAAGATGTAAATCAACCGAATGCAGTAACTTCCATAGAAAACCAAACGAATAGCGAAGTCGAAGAATTTAATTATGATAACAATGGAAATGTATTGTTCCATGAATTCGATAATGGAGATACTAAGAATATGTTATGGGATGAAGCGAATATGCTCAAAGCAATAAAAATATCAAATGCCGGAAGCTTCCAACACTACATCTACGATGCGAACGGTGAAAGAACATTAAAAGGCTTAGGTAATTATGCTGTAGTGAATCTAAATGGACAAAGCCAAACCAATGCTACTGTAGGAAATTATGCTCAATATGTCAGTGGCTACATGGTTATGGGACCACATTACATGGTCACGAATCATTATTATTCAGGCACAGAAAGAATAGCCTGTAAATTGGTTGGACCAGTAGATAGCAGTGTTGATAATAGTCTAGAGTTATCTGGATCTGAAAAAGCAGGACTCCCCGATAGACAAGCAGAAGATCTAGAATTAGTCAGAACAGAATTTGGATTTGACACCTTAATCATTGAAGATACTGATCCAGAAGAAGACGACTGCGAAGGATGAGCGACCGATTTCCGACGATTTTGTCGGAATGAAGCACGACAGTGCTTCAAGGGAGTGAACCACGAAAGTGGCATGTAATAAACACCAATAATGTAACATATTTCTTCCACCCAGACCACATAGGATCCAGCACATATTTAACAGATGAGGCTGGAAATCCTTATCAATTCTTGCTATATTTGCCTTTCGGTGATGACCGACTGGTGGCGCTACTGCGCCAATCGAGTGATAAAGATCACTCGATAAGAAGGGAACCGATTGCCCCTGCAATCGGCTTGAAGAAAACCAAGTTTGAAAGATAAAGATTACCTTACTATGAAGTCTAAAAGTGGAACTTGCTGGCTGAACAGAAAGCTGGGGGCTATTCTACGAAGTATAGGTTCACAGGTAAGGAAGTAGATGAGGAGACTGGACTTTATTACTTTGGGGCAAGATATTATGATCCTAGAATTTCTTTGTGGTATGGGGTTGATCCGATGACTGAGAAATATCCTGCTTATAATCCGTTTAATTATACTATAAATAATCCAATAATTTATACTGATCCAGATGGAAGAGATGTAATAATAGCAGGCGAAGGAGATGAAAAGTTTATATGGAATCCTGGAGCTGAATATAAAGGGAATAATGAATTCATAAAGACTACGGTTAAAAGTTTAAATGAATTAACTTCTGATCCTAAATTGGCAACTATGAAAACTAAAAATGCTGAAGGAAATGTCATTCTATCATTTGTAGGAAAGAAAAGTCCAAATGTTGAAATTTATCAATCAGATGGTGGATCAACAACTTCAGAAACAGGATCACAAATTGGCTGGAATCCTAATGAAGAAATTATAGTCGGTAAAGATAAATCGGGAGAGAATATTCCTGGTAAGCTTTCTGCAACAACTATATTAGGTCATGAATTTGGTCATGCATTTCTGGCTGCATTTGATAAAGAAACTAATAGTATTGTTGAAGGATTAGATGCAAAGGATATAGGAAAATTAGGTCCAGAACCATCTGAACATGGAATTATACTTCCTTTAGAAAGAAGAATAGCAAAATCAAGAAATGAAGGGCAAAGATTTGTAAATAGGTTTTTAAGCAATGAGAAGGATGTGAAAAAAAGTGGAGGTTATGGCGATTATAGAAGAGTTGTTCACTAAAATAAATAAATTGCAATGAAAAGGATATTTATTTTATTTTTAATTTCTTATAATGTTTCATATGCACAAGATTGTGAAACACTTAATAATGGGAATGAACTGTGCAAAGGAAAGATTGTATACGAGCATTGTAGTTTTAAAAAATATTTCGGCTTAACATATTATGAGTTTATTAGAGATTATGTGAAAAGCAATTATCCAGATTCTGAAAAAGAAATAGTATTTACAAATTCGTCTCTTTGGCCATTTAAGTGTAATATAAGTTCTCCAGAATTACAAATATTTGAAGCAACAATAAATAAGCGAAGAATTAAAATTGAATTCTATTTTTCGCATCATAATATAATTTTTGGTGATGATAGTTTGCTGAAGAATTATAATATGGCGGCTAATTTGGCATTGGAAGATAGTATGAATTGTTCAATCATAGGTCAAGTGCCACAAGATAGTAGAGTAAAATTTGAACAGCTTGATAGCTTATTTGTCATCAATGGTTCTCAAAGGAAGCAAATTAATATTGCAAAGATAAATTCTAAGATCATTAATATTAATAGAACATACCTTACAAATGGTTACAGACCAATTGAAGTTTATTATTCTGCTAAAAAGAATAAATTATATTGTTATTTATATTTTTTAGAGTGGGATAATAATTTTACAGATGTTCTTCCAAATTCATCTAAACCAATAGTTGGACCGTCTGATGTTATAAAATTATGCATTAACCCACAAAATGGTGATTATAATTATATTTATTGTCCTTTTAAATATTTTTTCTATTATGGCTGGGACAATTGCCCGAATTTCTGGCCTTTCTAAATATCTTTGTACGATCTCAAAAGTGAGGTGTTATGATTCAGAAATACTGCTATAGTATGGTGTTGACCCGCTGGCAAGTACTTACCCATCATGGAGTCCATATAGTTACACCCTAAATAACCCTATTAAATTCACCGATCCTACAGGTATGAGTGTAGAAGGCGACATCTATAATAAGAATGGTGTACATATCGGAAATGATGGAAAGGCTGATCAAAAAGTATTCCTATTAAATACAAGTTCAGATAAACAATTAACTCAGCAGCAATCACTTGAAATGACAACAACAGTATCCAATATTCAAAGTGCAAATCCATGTGTTAATGTTTGTTTTGATGGTGCTGAAATGAGAGAAGTTGCAATAACAAACGATCAATTAAATATAGATGCAACTCTTTCAACTATTAGAGAGTCTGAAGGTCATGGAACACCTACAGAATATAATTCACAGTATGGTGGTGGGACAATTGATAATTATGATAAGCACCCGAACGAAAAAAATTACAAAATGGGGTAAAACATCAACCGCAGCAGGGGCATATCAATTTTTAAGTTCAACTTGGGAAAGTCATTCAAATAAACTTGGGTTAACTGATTTTAGTCCAGGAAGTCAAGACAAGGCAGCCATGTATGAAATAGGTATGGTTAAAGGTGCAACAGATAAAATTAAGTCCGGGCAATATACTTCAGCTCTCAAAGCATTAAGTGGGAAATGGACATCTTTACCAGGTGGAATACATCAATGGAAGTCAAGTTTGGATAATAATTTTTTAAAGAATCGAGCAACTATATTGTCTAAAAACTAATAATATGATTCGATTTTGTAGCATATTTTGTATATTTAGTTTAGTCTTATTTGGATGTTCAGCTCATTCAAGTCAAGGTAAATTAGCAAATACGAAACACGATACTAATGAAATACAGATTATACAGAAAGATACAGCATTTACATGCAAATGTAATGATGGAATTTACAGTGTAAAAGTAATTTCAAAGTATCTTGATTCATCCCCTGATTCTAATTTTGTTCTAAATCAGAAACTTATTTTTATCAAAGATGGAATAAATGTTAATACAGTAGAATTGCCATTTGATTATACGGTTATTGATATATTGAATACCAAAGTTAAAGTTTATAAGAGTGTTTTATTGGAAGCAAAATGTATAACAAGCAAGTCCGGAAAGATTATTTATAGTTTTTATGGATCTCATGCTTTGATCCTCAACATGAATTTTTTAGTTATAATGATAAAGATGGAAAGTGGCTATGGTATTTTTATGGTGATAGATACGACACATTTAAAAAGTTTGGTGATGAGTCAATCTATAAAAAAGAATTTGGAGATGAACTATCAAGTCTAAATAATATGACAAAAGTGTTTCCTCTATATAAATAATCTACAACTAAATCGCCTTCAACTTAGCTGCCTTGATCAGATTATCAAGAGCATAGAAGATATGAATTTTATCATCAGAATTAAGCTTTGCAATGTCTTCGAGACGTTGCAAAGTTTTTTTATCTAAGACCTTCAGATCACCATCACCCACGAGATAGTCAAGAGAAATCTCTAGGCCATCGGCCAGCTTCTTAGCTGTCTCAATTGACGGCTTCATCTCGTCACGTTCATATTTACCAATAATATCACCATTGATACCAGAAAGCTTTCCAAGCTCCGCTTGAGAAAGCTTCTTTTCTTTACGGCTGTAAGCCAGTTTTTGCCCAAATGACATCATGATACTTCAGATTTATGTACTAAAAAGGTATAATAGTGCAAAAATATAATAATTATTATTCATAAACAATTATAATTATACTTGTTTAGTTCAGAATGATACTGTACTTTTGTGAATGATTATTCAGATTTTATAAATCAAAAATATTTTTACAAATGGAGATATTAGACATCAAATCCCGCCTCACCCTAGCCCAAGTACTACACTACTACCATCTGAAGCCAGATAAAAACCTAAGATTGTGCTGCCCCTTCCATGATGATAAAACTCCGAGTTTGCAGGTATATTACAAAACCCATACAGCATTTTGTTTTAGTAGTAATTGTAAGACCCATGGCAAGGCGATAGATACATTAGACTTCATTATGTACATGGAGAACATCACCAAACATGAAGCGATCAAGAAAGCAGTAGAAATGATAGGCGGAGAAACCAAACCCATGGATGAACTCACAAAATCAGCAGTATTGATGAAGATGTTTACCTACTTCAAAAATGCGATATGCAATAGCCCACAAGCGAAAGACTACATCAAGAGCCGACACCTAGATCATGAGAAAATGGAAATAGGTTATAATAGTGGCCAGTTCCACCATGGCACAAGACGAGACGAAGACCTAATAAATAGCTGTATCAAATATGGCTTGTTGCTAGACCTGAATACGAAAGGAAGAACAGGAGAAGCAGCCTACAGTCCTTTTGGGAAATGGTGCATAGTGTTTGCATTGAAAAACCATGTAAATCAAATCACAGGGCTATATTTTAGAAGCACTTTAACGGAGAAAGATGCTTCGACAGGCTCAGCACGAAGTTAACGACATTTTTATCTGAAAGACCGACAGGGCTTATATCCTAGCTATCCAAAACAAGAAACAAAGAAACTGATATTAACAGAAAGCATCATCGATGCAGCAAGCTTGATGATGATAGAAGCGATCAAAAATAATTATAAAATCTTAGCACTCTATGGAACAAATGGGCTTACTGATGAGCATCAAAAATCAATCAAAGACTTAAAAGAACTCAATGAAATCATCTTCTTTTTAAACGGAGATGAGCCAGGAGTAAAAGCAGTACAGAAATATGCACCGATGTTAAAAGCGGAAATGCCCCACATAAAAATTACCAATGTAGAAGTACCACAAAATGAAGATGTGAACAGCTTGCTTGATAGTCACAGTGAAGAAATACTTTTACATCTAATCAACAACAGAAAGGAGTGTAATTTTTTATTTTCAAATGAAGTCGAGCGACTCGACACTCAATTATTTTTTCAAATGAAAATAAAAAAGCTAAAGTACAACAAGCTGACGGCGTAATAAAAATACAGCCACTCCAGCCGATGAAGTGAACCAGGAGCAACCCAAAATAAAAAGGCTTAGAAACAAACAATCCTTATAATCTAAAATACAAAAGCGAAGCAGCCCACTATCAAATCAAAGGCTTCAAAATCGATCAAATGGATAGCCTTAAAATTACATTGCAAATACAAATACAATGAACTCAATCACTTTAAAACTAGACCTGTACGAATACAAACAAGTAGAAAGCACTTGCAAAATAGTAGCTGAGAAACTAGGCATTGATAAAGATGTTATAGAAAAAGACTTGATGCAACTCACAGGATTATTGGAGTATTACAGAGACAAACAAATCCATAACAAGTCAAGTAATACAAGTCAAAAAGTAACAGTCCCAGCAGCTACAGCAAGTAAATGTATAGAGTTTTTAAAGAGTGAAAACTTAATCGAAAAGCTCAATGAATACATAGGCAGAGCAGGGATAATAGGCGAAGAAACAAACAGAATATTATTGTTCATTATCGCAAGCTCTTACAAAATGCCAGATACTTTACATGGCTTGATACAAGGCAGCTCAGGCAGTGGAAAAACAAGATTACTAAAAGTCATCAGCCAGCTGATGCCCGATGAAGAAGTGAAACGATACACAAGAGTAACAGACAATAGTTTTTATAATCAAGACGAATATTTTTTTGTAAATAAACTCTTATGCTTCGAAGATCTTGACGGACTAAAAGAAGATGCACAACTAGCAGTAAGAGAATTACAGAGCAATGAAATCTTAATCACAAGCACAAGTATCAAAGACCCAAACGGCAGTATCAGGGGCGGAGAACGTACCGTTCGTGGCCCGATTGCCAGCCTTGCCTGTACGACAAAAGGAGAAATCTATGAAGACAATATAAGTAGAAGTTTTTTGATAGCTGTGGACGAAAGCAAAGAGCAGACGATGAAAGTAATCCAATATCAAAACGAAGTAGCAGCAGGAAATATCATTAAAGATGATGTAAAAAACATTGTGAGCTTCGTCCAAAATTGCATGAGATTACTCAAGCCTTATGAAGTGATAAATCCTTATGCCAATAAAATCACACTACCTGAAGAAGCCCATAAAATAAGGCGACTCAATGAACTGTACCAAAGCTTCGTAAGACAGATAACACTACTCAATCAATACCAAAGAAAGCAAGACAAACAAGGTAGGTTGATCACAGAAAAACAAGATTTACAAACAGCTTGTGACATACTTTTTGAAAGTATAGTATTAAAGGTAGATGAGTTAAATGGATCATTGAGACAATTTTTGAGCGAATGAAAAGCCAACTAAAAAATAAAGAAACAGAGTTTACCCAACGAGAAATAAGGCAGTCATTAAACATCAGCAAAGCCCAATGTTCACGGTACTTTACACAGCTTCAAGAGATGGAATATATTACATCAAAATACAGTGGCAATCAAAGAAAAATATGCTATCAAATCGACTATTGGGATAACTATGCAAAGATAAGAGCAACTATAAAAGACAACTTAACGAATCAAATCCAAGGGCTATGATAAGGTATGGAACAATTAGGAACGATTATGGAACAATCTTTTTGAATCCAAGCCATTTATAATTAACGATTTAGCATTAAAAATAAGTTGATTGTTCCACGTTCCAAAAAAGTGTGCATATGGGCAGACCGTCAGACATCATAGTCATAAAAGAAAGCAATAGAAATTTATCATCAAAATACTACGAACATCAAAAGCGAATGGGCTACAGCCTAGACACTTGCAGAGCTCGACAACTCTATGTAGAAGAATGGATGCAATACAGCGAACAAAAAGGCATCGAAGACATACGATTTATACCACCGTATGAAATCCAAAATTACTACCACTACATAGGCGAAAGACCTAACAAAAAAGACAAAGGTGGCACACTAAGCCAAAAAACAACATGGAGCATGATCAACGCCATCACCATATTTTTTACCATGTTACAAAACAGTGGAGAGATACAAGTTAATCCCTGCAGCACCATAAAAATTATTTATCCCAGAGATTATATAGAAAGAGAAGTATTAACACTTGCAGAAATAAACAACCTATATGAACACTGCATCACAGCCCATGAAAGAGCGATGTTAAGCCTAGCTTATGGGCTTGGTATGAGAGTAGGAGAAATAGAAAAAATGAAAATTGAAGATGTAAAACTCAAAGACAAAATCATGATAATACCAAGTGGCAAAGGCAATAAAAGAAGGGTAATACCAATGAGTCCAGGAGTGATCAAAGACCTATCAGACTACTATTACCAGGAATATGAAACACTTACAAAAGGCAAAAATACGATCAAAAAAGAACAAGCCTTTTTGCTCAATAAAAACGGAAGCAGGATGAGAGAATACACCATGAATAAAAACCTCAAAAGAATAATAGAAAAGACAACAATAGAAGATAAAAATATAACGATGCATAGCCTACGGCATAGCATTGCCAGCCACTTGATAGAACAAGGCTTGCCAGTCGATCAAGTAAGGCAGTTCTTAGGACATAGCCAATTAGAAACTACTCAAACTTATACCCACATTAATAAACAGCAACTAAAACGATTAATAAATGATGATGAACGAACGACTCCCGAAGGGATCGAGTACGACAGTGCTCGAAGTGAGAGAACCACGAAAGTGGCATCGACAAAAGTTAATTTAAAAAATAATGATCCATGAGTTTAGACAAATACATTTTGCAATACTACAGCTCTAAATCTTGTCCAAGATACATGAGCCAAATCGAACAATACCAAGCCTATAAAAATGGCACAGCAGAACAAAGCACTTACCCCGAAATCATAGAATACATAGGCTACTTACGAGACAGAAAATTACATCCCAAAACCTTAATCAATCACCTTCACAGCCTTAAAATTTACTTTAGATATCTTGTATCAATAGGCAAAAGAAACGATCATCCTTGTGAACATTTATACCTCAAAGATCAGATCAATAAAGCCATCATTGTAGAGAGTCTTTACAGCAAAGAAGAACTTGAAGAATTATACAACAGCTTTGAAACCGTACCCGATAAAAGGAAGTGGGCAGTAATATCAGAATCAATCAAGAAAAGAGATAAAGTAATACTGAGCTTACTCATCTATCAAGCCCTTACCACTACTGAAATCCTCCATCTAAAAGTAAACGACATCGATCTCAACGAAGGCACCATAGAAATCAAAGAAATAACTTTGCCCGGAAGAAGAACAAATAAAGGTCGAATCTTGGCCCTTAAACCAAAGCAAATCTTACTACTGAACGATTACATCAAAACCCATAGAAAAGAGCTACATCAGCGTCAAAAACCATCAAAAAGAAAAGATTACTTAATACTGAATGAACAAGGCTTACAACTATGGAACAGCTACCTAAATCGAATGCTCAGAGAAGCCACAGACGACAAGTATAAACCTATGAAAATACGGCAAAGTGTAATCGCTCATCTACTCAAAGAAAGCCACGACATCAGAGTCGTACAAGAGTTTGCAGGGCATAGAAGAACAGGCAGCACAGAAGCCTATCAACGTACAGGATTAGAAGAACTGAAAGCCAATATCGAAAGGCTACACCCAAGACAATGAAGAATAAACTTGTCTTGAGCTTGTCGAAAGAAATGGCAAAAATAAATCCCCCATTTGCTACGGAAGAACTACAGCCCACCCAGCCAACGCAATGCAGTGCCCCCGATTTTTTCTGTCATACTTTTTGCGATGGGCTTACCTACTCTAAGCAGCACATTGCTATCCTCGTTCCTCTACGTTCCACTTGCGGTAGCAAAGAGCTGCACCAACCTAAAAGCCCATAGCAAAAAGCCGCTGCACTCGATATATCCCAAGCCCCTTCGGGTTCTCTTTCACCAAAGCCATCAATATGGCTTTGATCCTTCCTTCGTCAGGATTACGTTACGTTCATGCTTATGCCAGAAAAAATTCGGGGTAAGCTATTTAACATAATGTGACCTATATTATGGGACAGCCTCAGTAGAAGAAGGTTACTGCCTATAATTTTAGATTGGACGACATGGCACCTCTCCCGCCTTAAAGCGGGATCAAACAAACTGCCACGATCGCCAATCTAGCAGCCCATTATAGTCAATAACCAAAACAGCAGTAGTAAGGCTGTCCCATAATACACATTATATTAAATAGCCACTGCACAACGCTGCCCACCCTAAAAAATGGCTTCCTCCGTATGTTGGGGGATTTATTTTAAGCTTACAGTACACTCCTTCCAGTCAGACAATGTATAGCCTGCGGCAGCATGGCAAAGCTTTATTATTGCTTTTTCTTTAGTGGTTATGAATGGCTGAAGTAGCAATGAAATCAACGTTAGGTAGATGACCGCTTATGCAGGTAAGGCCCCGTTCCATCGATTTAGTAAAGGTCAAGCCCTACGGGTTTTGGCTGAAAAATCTCCACCTTCTCGCTTCGTTGCACTACGCTACAGGTAGTATTTTTAATCCAAAAACCTTGACAAAGCCGCTTCCACTCCGCTGCATTGGTGCATAAGCGTTCATCTACCTTTAGCCCTGTCCTCTACACCACAAAGCACCCATAAAAAACAGACTACTTTTTTTTTCAAATGAAAATAGCCTCGCAGAGATATGACAAAATCAAATCCCGCAGGGGCTTTTTGTTCAGATGAAAATAAAAAGTTATATCTTTAAGCTTGTAAATGGCTTGTATAAAATTAGACATATTAAACGATGAGTTTGCACCCTTAAAAGTGGTGTATAGGAAAGGTCATGGTTGTGAAAAAAGTGTGCAGGGGTTTATAAGGGTCGATCCGCTGGCGGAGAAATACCCTGCGCATAATCCGTTTAATTACACAATGAATAACCCAATAATCTTTGTAGACCCAGATGGCAGAGAAATAATTGTAGGAGGGTCTGAAGGTGAAGGTGGTTCTAAATTTATTGACCAATTACAAAATTTGTTTGGAGGAAACGTTAAAGCCTCATTTACACAAGGAGGAGAATCAAAATTGAAATTAGAACAGACAGGAAAGCTAAGCAAATCTCAACAAGCTGCTTTTGATATATTAAGTGGCTACGCAAATGATACAGAAAACGATTTTAACGTTCAAATTTCTAACAATAATGAAATGTTGAATTTTGAGTCTTATGACTCAAGATCATTTGATCCAACTGATTTTGACAGTTACCCAGCAGGTGATAATGAAACTCGAGGTGCACTTGCTCATTATGTTCATTTTTTCTCTGAACAATATCATAGACAGGTCAATGAAGGTTTTACTGGTAATTCAAATCAAACCGGAATTTTTGGGCAAAATGATCCAGTTTTTAATAGGTCTCATGAATTTGCGATTGGACAGGAGTCGAAAGTTTCAGGAGTTAGAACAATTGATACCAGGAGTCAAAATTTTACATCAAATACAGGTTCAAATATTGAGAAGACAATTTTTACAAATTATAAGCAAGGCCAACCTGTAAGTCAATACCAACAGTTTACTGGAGGTAAAAAGCCTATGATTAGAAGATAGAATTATTATGAACAGAATATATGTTTTAGTTATATTAATTATAAGTTGCACAATTTCTAAACCACTATTTAGAAGTCAAGAAGATTATACTGCAAGGTTTATTGGAGAGGATCACTCCCTTCGAAAATATGGAATTAGGTCGAGTCGAGGAATTTACATTACTAAAAACAATGACTTGGATGTAAGAATAAAGCTTTTGAGTTACAAATTTTCAATATTTAGAAAAGGGAAATTATTAAAAAAATGGAATATTAAAGGAAATTATTATCCTGGGAATTTATATCTCTACTTGGATCAAGAGCTAATTTTTAGAGACTCAATTGTTATAGATAATATTTTGGCGAAAGAATCGGGTGAAAAATTTTATGTAACTCCTATAAATATTGTTCAATTATTTGTAAATTAAAAGATGAAAACGTTTATCACTTATAATGTAAAATAATGTAAGTGGTATAGTGTTGACCCGCTGGCAAGTACTTACCCATCATGGAGTCCATATAGTTACACCCTAAATAACCCTATTAAATTCACCGATCCTACAGGTATGAGTGTAGAAGGCGACATCTATAATAAGAATGGTGTACATATCGGAAATGATGGAAAGGCTGATCAAAAAGTATTCCTATTAAATACAAGTTCAGATAAACAATTAACTCAGCAGCAATCACTTGAAATGACAACAACAGTATCCAATATTCAAAGTGCAAATCCATGTGTTAATGTTTGTTTTGATGGTGCTGAAATGAGAGAAGTTGCAATAACAAACGATCAATTAAATATAGATGCAACTCTTTCAACTATTAGAGAGTCTGAAGGTCATGGAACACCTACAGAATATAATTCACAGTATGGTGGTGGGACAATTGATAATTATGATAAGCACCCGAACGAAAAAATTACAAAATGGGGTAAAACATCAACCGCAGCAGGGGCATATCAATTTTTAAGTTCAACTTGGGAAAGTCATTCAAATAAACTTGGGTTAACTGATTTTAGTCCAGGAAGTCAAGACAAGGCAGCCATGTATGAAATAGGTATGGTTAAAGGTGCAACAGATAAAATTAAGTCCGGGCAATATACTTCAGCTCTCAAAGCATTAAGTGGGAAATGGACATCTTTACCAGGTGGAATACATCAATGGAAGTCAAGTTTGGATAATAATTTTTTAAAGAATCGAGCAACTATATTGTCTAAAAACTAATAATATGATTCGATTTTGTAGCATATTTTGTATATTTAGTTTAGTCTTATTTGGATGTTCAGCTCATTCAAGTCAAGGTAAATTAGCAAATACGAAACACGATACTAATGAAATACAGATTATACAGAAAGATACAGCATTTACATGCAAATGTAATGATGGAATTTACAGTGTAAAAGTAATTTCAAAGTATCTTGATTCATCCCCTGATTCTAATTTTGTTCTAAATCAGAAACTTATTTTTATCAAAGATGGAATAAATGTTAATACAGTAGAATTGCCATTTGATTATACGGTTATTGATATATTGAATACCAAAGTTAAAGTTTATAAGAGTGTTTTATTGGAAGCAAAATGTATAACAAGCAAGTCCGGAAAGATTATTTATAGTTTTTATGGATCTCATGCTTTCGATCCTCAACATGAATTTTTTAGTTATAATGATAAAGATGGAAAGTGGCTATGGTATTTTTATGGTGATAGATACGACACATTTAAAAAGTTTGGTGATGAGTCAATCTATAAAAAAGAATTTGGAGATGAACTATCAAGTCTAAATAATATGACAAAAGTGTTTCCTCTATATAAATAATCTACAACTAAATCGCCTTCAACTTAGCTGCCTTGATCAGATTATCAAGAGCATAGAAGATATGAATTTTATCATCAGAATTAAGCTTTGCAATGTCTTCGAGACGTTGCAAAGTTTTTTATCTAAGACCTTCAGATCACCATCACCCACGAGATAGTCAAGAGAAATCTCTAGGCCATCGGCCAGCTTCTTAGCTGTCTCAATTGACGGCTTCATCTCGTCACGTTCATATTTACCAATAATATCACCATTGATACCAGAAAGCTTTCCAAGCTCCGCTTGAGAAAGCTTCTTTCTTTTTACGGCTGTAAGCCAGTTTTTGCCCAAATGACATCATGATACTTCAGATTTATGTACTAAAAGGTATAATAGTGCAAAAATATAATAATTATTATTCATAAACAATTATAATTATACTTGTTTAGTTCAGAATGATACTGTACTTTTGTGAATGATTATTCAGATTTTATAAATCAAAAATATTTTTACAAATGGAGATATTAGACATCAAATCCCGCCTCACCCTAGCCCAAGTACTACACTACTACCATCTGAAGCCAGATAAAAACCTAAGATTGTGCTGCCCCTTCCATGATGATAAAACTCCGAGTTTGCAGGTATATTACAAAACCCATACAGCATTTTGTTTTAGTAGTAATTGTAAGACCCATGGCAAGGCGATAGATACATTAGACTTCATTATGTACATGGAGAACATCACCAAACATGAAGCGATCAAGAAAGCAGTAGAAATGATAGGCGGAGAAACCAAACCCATGGATGAACTCACAAAATCAGCAGTATTGATGAAGATGTTTACCTACTTCAAAAATGCGATATGCAATAGCCCACAAGCGAAAGACTACATCAAGAGCCGACACCTAGATCATGAGAAAATGGAAATAGGTTATAATAGTGGCCAGTTCCACCATGGCACAAGACGAGACGAAGACCTAATAAATAGCTGTATCAAATATGGCTTGTTGCTAGACCTGAATACGAAAGGAAGAACAGGAGAAGCAGCCTACAGTCCTTTTGGGAAATGGTGCATAGTGTTTGCATTGAAAAACCATGTAAATCAAATCACAGGGCTATATTTTAGAAGCACTTTAACGGAGAAAGATGCTTCGACAGGCTCAGCACGAAGTCAACGACATTTTTATCTGAAAGACCGACAGGGCTTATATCCTAGCTATCCAAAACAAGAAACAAAGAAACTGATATTAACAGAAAGCATCATCGATGCAGCAAGCTTGATGATGATAGAAGCGATCAAAAATAATTATAAAATCTTAGCACTCTATGGAACAAATGGGCTTACTGATGAGCATCAAAAATCAATCAAAGACTTAAAAGAACTCAATGAAATCATCTTCTTTTTAAACGGAGATGAGCCAGGAGTAAAAGCAGTACAGAAATATGCACCGATGTTAAAAGCGGAAATGCCCCACATAAAAATTACCAATGTAGAAGTACCACAAAATGAAGATGTGAACAGCTTGCTTGATAGTCACAGTGAAGAAATACTTTTACATCTAATCAACAACAGAAAGGAGTGTAATTTTTTATTTTCAAATGAAGTCGAGCGACTCGACACTCAATTATTTTTTTCAAATGAAAATAAAAAAGCTAAAGTACAACAAGCTGACGGCGTAATAAATACAGCCACTCCAGCCGATGAAGTGAACCAGGAGCAACCCAAAATAAAAGGCTTAGAAACAAACAATCCTTATAATCTAAAATACAAAAGCGAAGCAGCCCACTATCAAATCAAAGGCTTCAAAATCGATCAAATGGATAGCCTTAAAATTACATTGCAAATACAAATACAATGAACTCAATCACTTTAAAACTAGACCTGTACGAATACAAACAAGTAGAAAGCACTTGCAAAATAGTAGCTGAGAAACTAGGCATTGATAAAGATGTTATAGAAAAAGACTTGATGCAACTCACAGGATTATTGGAGTATTACAGAGACAAACAAATCCATAACAAGTCAAGTAATACAAGTCAAAAAGTAACAGTCCCAGCAGCTACAGCAAGTAAATGTATAGAGTTTTTAAAGAGTGAAAACTTAATCGAAAAGCTCAATGAATACATAGGCAGAGCAGGGATAATAGGCGAAGAAACAAACAGAATATTATTGTTCATTATCGCAAGCTCTTACAAAATGCCAGATACTTTACATGGCTTGATACAAGGCAGCTCAGGCAGTGGAAAAACAAGATTACTAAAAGTCATCAGCCAGCTGATGCCCGATGAAGAAGTGAAACGATACACAAGAGTAACAGACAATAGTTTTTATAATCAAGACGAATATTTTTTTGTAAATAAACTCTTATGCTTCGAAGATCTTGACGGACTAAAAGAAGATGCACAACTAGCAGTAAGAGAATTACAGAGCAATGAAATCTTAATCACAAGCACAAGTATCAAAGACCCAAACGGCAGTATCAGGGGCGGAGAACGTACCGTTCGTGGCCCGATTGCCAGCCTTGCCTGTACGACAAAAGGAGAAATCTATGAAGACAATATAAGTAGAAGTTTTTTGATAGCTGTGGACGAAAGCAAAGAGCAGACGATGAAAGTAATCCAATATCAAAACGAAGTAGCAGCAGGAAATATCATTAAAGATGATGTAAAAAACATTGTGAGCTTCGTCCAAAATTGCATGAGATTACTCAAGCCTTATGAAGTGATAAATCCTTATGCCAATAAAATCACACTACCTGAAGAAGCCCATAAAATAAGGCGACTCAATGAACTGTACCAAAGCTTCGTAAGACAGATAACACTACTCAATCAATACCAAAGAAAGCAAGACAAACAAGGTAGGTTGATCACAGAAAAACAAGATTTACAAACAGCTTGTGACATACTTTTTGAAAGTATAGTATTAAAGGTAGATGAGTTAAATGGATCATTGAGACAATTTTTTGAGCGAATGAAAAGCCAACTAAAAAATAAAGAAACAGAGTTTACCCAACGAGAAATAAGGCAGTCATTAAACATCAGCAAAGCCCAATGTTCACGGTACTTTACACAGCTTCAAGAGATGGAATATATTACATCAAAATACAGTGGCAATCAAAGAAAAATATGCTATCAAATCGACTATTGGGATAACTATGCAAAGATAAGAGCAACTATAAAAGACAACTTAACGAATCAAATCCAAGGGC
The DNA here is from genome assembly GCA_016713905.1 of Candidatus Vicinibacter proximus. Lineage (NCBI taxonomy): Bacteria > Pseudomonadati > Bacteroidota > Saprospiria > Saprospirales > Saprospiraceae > Candidatus Vicinibacter > Candidatus Vicinibacter proximus. The sequence continues at coordinate 70,880 of JADJOE010000002.1, read as the reverse complement.
TATGATAAGGTATGGAACAATTAGGAACGATTATGGAACAATCTTTTTGAATCCAAGCCATTTATAATTAACGATTTAGCATTAAAAATAAGTTGATTGTTCCACGTTCCAAAAAATGTGCATATGGGCAGACCATCAGACATCATAGTCATAAAAGAAAGCAATAGAAATTTATCATCAAAATACTACGCACATCAAAAGCGAATGGGCTACAGCCTTGACACTTGCAGAGCTCGACAACTCTATGTAGAAGAATGGATGCAATACAGCGAACAAAAAGGCATCGAAGACATACGATTTATACCACCGTATGAAATCCAAAATTACTACAACTACATCAGCGAAAGACCTAATAAAAACAGCAAAGGTGGCACACTAAGCCAAAAAACAACATGGAGCATGATCAACGCCATCACCATATTTTTACCATGTTACAAAACAGTGGAGAGATACAAGTTAATCCCTGCAGCACCATAAAAATTATTTATCCCAGAGATTATATAGAAAGAGAAGTATTAACACTTGCAGAAATAAACAACCTATATGAACACTGCATCACAGCCCATGAAAGAGCGATGTTAAGCCTAGCTTATGGGCTTGGTATGAGAGTAGGAGAAATAGAAAAAATGAAAATTGAAGATGTAAAACTCAAAGACAAAATCATGATAATACCAAGTGGCAAAGGCAATAAAAGAAGGGTAATACCAATGAGTCCAGGAGTGATCAAAGACCTATCAGACTACTATTACCAGGAATATGAAACACTTACAAAAGGCAAAAAATACGATCAAAAAGAACAAGCCTTTTTGCTCAATAAAAACGGCAGCAGGATGAGAGAATACACCATGAATAAAAACCTCAAAAGAATAATAGAAAAGACAACAATAGAAGATAAAAATATAACGATGCATAGCCTACGGCATAGCATTGCCAGCCACTTGATAGAACAAGGCTTGCCAGTCGATCAAGTAAGGCAGTTCTTAGGACATAGCCAATTAGAAACTACTCAAACTTATACCCACATTAATAAACAGCAACTAAAACGATTAATAAATGATGATGAACGAACGACGCCCGAAGGGATCGAGTACGACAGTGCTCGAAGTGAGAGAACCACGAAAGTGGCATCGACAAAAGTTAATTTAAAAAATAATGATCCATGAGTTTAGACAAATACATTTTGCAATACTACAGCTCTAAATCTTGTCCAAGATACATGAGCCAAATCGAACAATACCAAGCCTATAAAAATGGCACAGCAGAACAAAGCACTTACCCCGAAATCATAGAATACATAGGCTACTTACGAGACAGAAAATTACATCCCAAAACCTTAATCAATCACCTTCACAGCCTTAAAATTTACTTTAGATATCTTGTATCAATAGGCAAAAGAAACGATCATCCTTGTGAACATTTATACCTCAAAGATCAGATCAATAAAGCCATCATTGTAGAGAGTCTTTACAGCAAAGAAGAACTTGAAGAATTATACAACAGCTTTGAAACCGTACCCGATAAAAGGAAGTGGGCAGTAATATCAGAATCAATCAAGAAAAGAGATAAAGTAATACTGAGCTTACTCATCTATCAAGCCCTTACCACTACTGAAATCCTCCATCTAAAAGTAAACGACATCGATCTCAACGAAGGCACCATAGAAATCAAAGAAATAACTTTGCCCGGAAGAAGAACAAATAAAGGTCGAATCTTGGCCCTTAAACCAAAGCAAATCTTACTACTGAACGATTACATCAAAACCCATAGAAAAGAGCTACATCAGCGTCAAAAACCATCAAAAAGAAAAGATTACTTAATACTGAATGAACAAGGCTTACAACTATGGAACAGCTACCTAAATCGAATGCTCAGAGAAGCCACAGACGACAAGTATAAACCTATGAAAATACGGCAAAGTGTAATCGCTCATCTACTCAAAGAAAGCCACGACATCAGAGTCGTACAAGAGTTTGCAGGGCATAGAAGAACAGGCAGCACAGAAGCCTATCAACGTACAGGATTAGAAGAACTGAAAGCCAATATCGAAAGGCTACACCCAAGACAATGAAGAATAAACTTGTCTTGAGCTTGTCGAAAGAAATGGCAAAAATAAATCCCCCATTTGCTACGGAAGAACTACAGCCCACCCAGCCAACGCAATGCAGTGCCCCCGATTTTTTCTGTCATACTTTTTGCGATGGGCTTACCTACTCTAAGCAGCACATTGCTATCCTCGTTCCTCTACGTTCCACTTGCGGTAGCAAAGAGCTGCACCAACCTAAAAGCCCATAGCAAAAAGCCGCTGCACTCGATATATCCCAAGCCCCTTCGGGTTCTCTTCACCAAAGCCATCAATATGGCTTTGATCCTTCCTTCGTCAGGATTACGTTACGTTCATGCTTATGCCAGAAAAAAATCGGGGTAAGCTATTTAACATAATGTGACCTATATTATGGGACAGCCTCAGTAGAAGAAGGTTACTGCCTATAATTTTAGATTGGACGACATGGCACTCTCCCGCCTTAAAGCGGGATCAAACAAACTGCCACGATCGCCAATCTAGCAGCCCATTATAGTCAATAACCAAAACAGCAGTAGTAAGGCTGTCCCATAATACACATTATATTAAATAGCCACTGCACAACGCTGCCCACCCTAAAAAATGGCTTCCTCCGTATGTTGGGGGATTTATTTTAAGCTTACAGTACACTCCTTCCAGTCAGACAATGTATAGCCTGCGGCAGCATGGCAAAGCTTTATTATTGCTTTTTCTTTAGTGGTTATGAATGGCTGAAGTAGCAATGAAATCAACGTTAGGTAGATGACCGCTTATGCAAAGTAAGCCCCGTTCCAGCGACTTAGTAAAGGTCAAGCCCTACGGGTTTTGGCTGAAAAATCTCCACCTTCTCGCTTCGTTGCACTACGCTACAGGTAGTATTTTTAATCCAAAAACCTTGACAAAGCCGCTTCCACTCCGCTGCATTGGTGCATAAGCGTTCATCTACCTTTAGCCCTGTCCTCTACACCACAAAGCACCCATAAAAAAACAGACTACTTTTTTTTTTCAAATGAAAATAGCCTCGCAGAGATATGACAAAATCAAATCCCGCAGGGGCTTTTTTGTTCAGATGAAAATAAAAAGTTATATCTTTAAGCTTGTAAATGGCTTGTATAAAATTAGACATATTAAACGATGAGTTTGCACCCTTAAAAGTGGTGTATAGGAAAGGTCATGGTTGTGAAAAAAGTGTGCAGGGGTTTATAAGTGTCGATCCCATGACAGAGAAGTATCCAGCTCATAATCCTTTTAACTACACCTTAAATAACCCAATAAACTTCATCGATCCGGATGGAAATAGTGTTCACACAGACGATGAAGGATGTGTTATTGCAACATTCGATGATAAAGATAATGGAGTATATGTTCACAAGGCAGGCACATCATTAGCTGATATCAATAAACAAAGACAAGGCGGAAAATTTACTGGTGGAGACGGAAACTTTATTGGTGAACTTGGAGGAGATATTGACGTTTCAACCATATACCAAAATATGTTAGATAAAGATGGAAATCAAGCGAAGAATGGTTTAGATCAGAGTAATCCAGCTCAACTTTCTCAATGGATGGATTTGGTTAAAAAAGGCGGTGAATGGGATCTTAAAAACAATAAATCCACAATTTTTGGAGTCGCTTGGGATTTTGATAATAGTTCAGGAAAGGATCATACTAATTTTGTTTTTGGTGACCTATCAGGTAATGCTGCTGATTTTGGAAATCATCATGCTGGTTATACAGGAACATTGCTAGGTATACCTGAAACGATGCAATTTATCGGGGCAGGTGTTGTGGAACAGTTAAAGCAAAAAAATTATTATAATTTTAATCCTAATTCAAGTTATCCTGGAACTGGACCTAGTATTTTTCTAAGTCCTCCGTATGGTGATAGACAAAGAGATTATGAATATAACAAAATGGGGATGAAAGATGCATTATTAAAGAAAAGGTAAAATTAATTTATGATGAAAATATTAGCTATATTCTTAATTATTTTATCTTCTTGTAAGAATAAGTTAGAGCAGATTTTTTTACGTTCAGATAAGGTTATTCCAGGATATTTTTGTGATCACTATAAAGTTGATAGCTATGGAGTCGCAGGAGATGTATATAGATTAATTTTGCGGGATAGTTTAAATACTAAAGTATTTGTCTGTGACTATTATGATAATGAAATTTTTGAATATTACTTTAATGAAGGAAAAATTGAAATATTGAAATTTGAAGACTCATATTCTATTGGTGGAATAAAGCATAATAAAAGGCTAATCAAAAAGTATGTATTTGACCAGAACCATTGGGAAAAGTGAAACCCATGCTGACCTAGATTTGCAACTTTTGGTGATGACTTATGTTGGCTCAAGTTTGCCACTTCCAGCAAGCGGGACCGGTTGTGCTAATAATTATAAGTATTATTTCATTGGCATTTGATCATATGTTTTATTATCAAGTAATCTTCCTGCTGGTTTTTTATTTTTAACCGCCCATTTGTTATAAGAAGAATTGAGTGCTCGAATGAAGGCATTGATTCTTCATATCGAAGATCCACTCTTTTTTAAGATACTAGGTTTTAATTATGATCAGCATATTGTCTTAGAATGGAGTACGGAATACATTTGAAAAAAAGAATGCAGATGAAAAAATATTCTTTTGAAAGTATTCCAAAGACATTTAAAAAAGTGACCTTAAACTTAATTATTTTATAAAATCGATAAAGCTCCATAGCCAATAATACACTTATGATAACTTTAACCGCATCTCCACAGCACACGGCAGTTGGACCGGTGATACAAGCAATACATTAGGTAACAAGGCATCAAACTATACGCTTGCGATGGCCTATGAGAATATGCATAGAATTACAACTAAACACCTGGGTCATATTCGAGATGGGGCTAACGTGGGTGAAAACACCTACGATAATTTATTTAAATACGAAGATGTAAATCATCCGAATGCAGTAACTTCCATAGAAAACCAAACGAATAGCGAAGTCGAAGAATTTAATTATGATGCGAATGATGAACGAACGATTCCCGACGTTTTAGTCGGGATGAAGCACGACAGTGCTTCAAGTGAGAGAACGCGAAAGCGGCTTGTACAAAACCAATTGAAAAAGATAAAACCAGCTCAAAGCAATAAAAATATCTAACGCCACAAGCTTCCAACACAATATCTATGATGCGAATGGTGTAAGAACATTAAAAGGATTTGGTAATTATGCTATAGTGAATCTAAATGGATAAAGCCAGTGTTTTCTTGTTTGGTGCAGGCAAGACTGAAATGGCGCAAATGCACCAATGGAAATTAAAGTTTGGGGAGCGGCTAATTTTAGTGCAGGAACATTTCACACTGGAGGAACAACTGGAATTGTTTAATCATCTGGATGTGATGGTGTGTATGGATTCTGTAAATTTTCATTTGGCAAACCTTTCCGACATAAAGAGCATAATTTCTGTCTGGGGACCGACGCATCCATTTCTTGGATTTGGACCATTGGATGAAGCGCGCAACAAGGTTCTACAGATTTCTACAACTGAATTAACCTGCCGGCCCTGTTCAGTTTTTTGGAAATACTCCTTGCCACAGAAAGGACCACGCTTGTATGCAAAATATATCAATGAATTCAATATTTCAAGAAATTTTAAAGACTGTTTCTTGATGAAGCTACATGTCTTTTTTATTAAAGATTTTAATTGAAAAGTAAAGTGGTACCAGTATCCAGCACAGCATGGTAATCAAGGTATATAGGGTGCCCTGATAACTGCCAAAAAAATCTTTGTACAGCGCACCGGTGTAGCCAAGCAATGCACTTACGTCCATTTTTAGCATGATGGATATTCTCGATAAATCAATGGGATTGAGGGCTGATAGAAGCAAAGTCAGTTTCTCCAGAGGATAATCACTAAAACTAAAAATAATACTCAATATTAACCCATCATAGATCAGGGATAAATAGAACCAAACCATAAGCACCACTCCAATTCCCTTTGATTTTTCTCTGGTCCATACTGAAATAAGTAATGCAATGGAAACGCAGCTTACAGATAAGGCAGAAGTTATAAAGATAATATATCCACCAAGCCACTCAGTTGAATACAGCAGCATGGGCAATCCCATTCCAAATAGGATGCTTAAGCATAAGGCAGTTGCAATACCAATAAACTCTGCAATGATTAATCTGCTTCGACTTAGCGGTTGGGCTAAGAGTAATTCTATATATTCATAGGAATTGTAATAGTGCGTAGTTGTAAAGATCATACTTATCAATGGAATCACGATAATGATAATGTTCATGAGACTTAAGGTGGCCTTACTGCTGTTTTCTTCAAGACTGAACAGCGACCAGGAAACAAGGAATAGAAACAAAGTGAGACCAATTACTACTTTATTTTTGATAATGTCTAAAAGAATATTTTTACTCAGCTTAAGCATGGGTATTTTCAGATTTTATTTTATTGCAATGAATTTTGAGAAATGTACAAATTCTCTAACAGCATTTTAGCAATGGCCCTGCTCAATTTATTTTCACCGGTATTGGTACGAATTTGTTCCACTGCCAATTGAAATTTTATTTTTCCTTCCTGCAGATATAGGACATCCGTGGTGAGATCTTCCAGATCACTTAAAATATGAGAGGTGAGTAAAATGAATTTGCCATTTCTGTGCTCTAATGAAATTTTATCTTTTAGAATTTCGGAAGAAATTGGGTCAAGTCCGGCAGTAGGTTCATCCAGAATGTAAATAGATGGACTAAAAAGAAAAGCAAGAGCGGCACTTACTTTTTGTCTGGTTCCTCCCGAGAGACTTCTCATGGTTTTATGGGCTATACTATCGATGTGGTATGCTTTATAAAGTTCGTAATCGAGTTTATTATGGTATTCCTCCCGTAATTCTATCAATAGCCTAAAAAGTTCATTTACTTTAAGATGATCCGGAAATCGCCCGATCTGCGGCATGTAGCCAATGGCGGATCTATAATCATAGTTGTCCAGAATGGATTTTCCATTCAGTAAAATATTTCCGGTTTCAGGATGGACCAATCCAAGAATGCATTTTATCAAAGTTGTTTTACCCGAACCATTTGGGCCAATCAATGAAACTACCTGCCCTGCATTCCATTCACAATTGATGTCTTCAAGGGCTTTAAATCTTTGGTAACTTTTATTTAATTTTTGGATGCTTATCATAGGATCACTGGATTCATGGATGGTTTGTTGTCAACAAGTTCTGCCGGAGTTAAAACAGGAATGACTTTTTCAGCCCGGTCAAGAATTGAAATTAAAAAGCTTCTTAAGAGGATTAGTGTACTTGGATTTTGCTCCACCAGTACTGAATATAAATTGAGTGGGTGATAGGGTATATCACCTATCCCGTCTTTGGCAAGGTCGTAGCCTTCATATTTATCCCAATAATTTTGAGTGAAGGAATTGAGGACCATGGTGCCATTGCTGGCGACATCAAAGGTATTTTTGAAGAAGTTATTTTCATTGACTTGATTTTCATTGCAGCTGGCCTGAATTTTTAAAGCCCAGCCATTGCTGAAAAATTTATTTTTAGACACGATAATTCTGCTGGTTCCTTCCATGTATATCCCTACGGTATTGTCAGTAAATGTATTGTATTCTATTTTACTATCAGATATTTCTTTCAGTAAAATTCCAAAGGCGGAACTACCCCAGTTTTTCTCAAAATTGTTGTAATACATTAACACATCATGAGAATACATCACTGCAACTCCTGCACCATTTTTGTAGAAGTTGTTATGGGTATACATGTCCTGATGTGAAAACATGAAATGAAGTGCGTATCTTATGTTTTCGAAACTATGGTTCCGTTCAATCAGAGATGCGGTTACAAATTCAAAATATATTCCATCCCGGTGACCGCTCACTTCATTATCTGAGATATGCATATCGGTTGATTTCCAGACATGAATTCCGTTTCCGGTATTTTGTTCATTGGTTGGATTTCCTTTGATCACATTCTTAATGATCATACCATGATCTGAATTGGAAAAATGAATTCCAAAAAATGAGTTTATGATCTGATTGTTCAATAAATAAATATAGGAGCAATCAATGCATTTGATGGAGGCAAAATCGCCCATGCTGGAGGATCCACTGTTTTGAAAGACGAATCCGGCGACCGTCACGTCCACAGCACTGATCGTGAGAATTTCCACCTGGTTTCCTCCATCAAGTATCGGTTGATGAAGTCCAATGAGGGCAATGCTTTTGTCGATTACCAGATTACCTTCCTGATAAAAACCTTTATCAACAAAAAGCGTATCTCCACAAGGCGTTTTTTGAATGCCTTCCCGAATACTTTTTTATGGTGTGTTGTTCACCATCCCAAACAGCGTTTGCATGTAAAGAACTTACGACAAACGCTGTGTGTACTAAAATCAGAAATATGTGGTGCTTTTTACTTTGCAATCGACTGATAAATATCGGCCCACTTGAGAATTTTAACATCTTGACTCTTGGATAAACTATCAGGAATAAATTTTGAATCCACAGCCGCTAAATTAAAATTCATAGGGCTTTGGAACTTCTCACCGTGAAGATAAAAAGCTTCTTCTGCATTCAGGAATTCATTTTCGGTGTCGAATTTGATGACTAATTTATCATGAATGTCTTCGTTTTTTACAGTAGCTGATTTTAACATAAGTATCATACATCCAACATCATCGAATTTGTATACTTTACCTTTTTGGTAACCAATTCAGCGGCGTATCCCGGTTGGATGATTCCCATTTTACAAGTATAACAAATGTCTGTGCCATATTTTATAGGCTCAGAGCTCACTGAGCATGAAGTAAACATAAATAATAGCGGAATAAAAAGTACAGCTGATTTTGGATTCAATCGGTGATATCTGAAGGTATCATAAATCCAAATGAGTACCATGATGCTGGCCGCTATAATGATCAACCAGGCACCTATGTCAGGCAATGAATAGGCATCAAAATTGAGCAAGCGCTTATGACCCAATATTGGTGGTTGGTAAGAAAGTCCCGGGACTTTAATGGCAGCTGCCGGATCCAGGTTATGACCGTATTCATAGCCCCATCTATAAAAATCATACAGGGTAAAAATTCCACCAAATACAGTGAGTACTAAATACCAGAAAAGTATTTCCCTTTTACCATAAAGTGCCACCATCAAACCCAGTAAAATGTAAAATACGATGATGTATGCCATAAACTGAAATTCAGGAAACATATCAACTCCTATATGGCGCATACCAATGTAGTGATTCAGTCCATTAATAATGTCGATTTGGCCTTTAATATCGTTGTGCCATATTTTCATGGTGAGTCCTTCAGGATATTGCGGTGCAAATAAATCGATCCGCCACAAAGGCACAAACAAGCATCCAATTAATGAAATAGAAGCGATGGCAATGATTATTCTTGATGGATTGTTCAGTTTATGCATGACATTTATTTAGATTCAGAGCTATGTTGTTGTTGGGTCGTTGCGCTCGAAATGGCTTACTTTGCAGGAGGCAGTAAAACGGCATCAATTATATGGATAATTCCATTGCTGGCGGGTACACTGGCAATTACATTAGCAGTACCATTCACCATCATTTTATCACCTTTGAAGCTTACCGAAATGTTATCACCATTGGCCATTCCAATAGTTTGACCATCCTGAAGCATCTCAGCTTTGTATCCACCCACTGCAACATGGTATTCTAGTATGTTTTGTAGAGCCATTTTTTGATCTGGTTTCATAAGACCTTCCACCGTTCCGGCAGGTAATTTTGCAAACGCATCATTGGTAGGTGCAAAAACAGTAAACGGACCGGCATTGGAAATGTCATCAACATACTCTGCTTGTTTCAAAGCAGCAACCAATGTGGTGTGATCAGGTGAACCGACTGCAACTTTTACGATGTCTTTCTGTGACACATCATCCTGAACTGCTTCCTGTCCACCGGATGGTACAGAGACAGCATCTCCTGGAGTGGATGTTTCGGTCTTTGGGTTTGTATTACAAGAGATAAAAATTGAAGTGATTAACATCACGAGCAGATAAAAATATTTTTTCATCGAAGTAATTTTTAATGGTTGAAAAGCAATTTGAATTTCCGAAATGGTGGGATCGAGTCTCACCATTTCGGATTTTCATTTTTTAATCTATTGAACTTTTTCTTCTCTTTTAACACCCGTGCTAAAAGAAATTGGAACATTTGATCCTGCAGGACTCACTCGGATGTAGCCTTGCATTTCCTGGTGCAATGCAGAACAAAAGTCAGTACAGTACATAGGAAATACTCCCACTCTCTCAGGCTTCCAAAGCAGCGTTTGGGTTTCTCCCGGCATGATCAGTAATTCTGCATTGTTTGCTCCTTTTACTGCAAATCCATGGGGAACATCCCAATCTTGCTCCAAATTGGTAACATGAAAATAAACTGCATCGCCCAGTTTAACGCCTTCAATATTGTCCGGTGTGAAGTGCGAACGAATAGAAGTCATGTAAATGTGGACTTCATTTCCTTTGCGTTCCACTTTTGCATTTTTTTCACCTAAAGCTGCGTATGGATTTTTATTTTCTTCCAACTTATAAATTTTGGTACTGTTTTTCTTCAACAGATCAGACGGGATTGCTTCAGCATAGTGCGGCTCACCAATGGTTGGAAAGTCTAACAGCAGCTTCATCTTGTCACCGTCAATGGAAAATAATTGTGCGCTCTGTGTTAGTTCAGGACCTGTAGGCAGGTATCTATCCTTTGTAATTTTATTATACGCAATCACATATTTTCCCCATGGTTTTTTTGTAGGGCCACCGGGTACACATAAGTGCCCAACGGAATAATAGGTTGCCACTCTATCCAAAACTTGTAAATCACTTAATCGCCATTTTACAATTTCGGAAGAAACAAAGAAGGAAGTATATGCATTTCCTTTATCATCAAATTCAGTATGCAATGGACCTAGTCCCGGTTTTTTTACCTCCCCATGTAGGACGGCATCATAATTTAATACCGGTATTCCTTCATAATCACCGTCAAACTTTTTTTGAGCAATCGCATCCTGAATTTTGGTAAATGAAAATACAGGAATAATGGCCGCGAGTTTACCACTTCCGACAATATATTCGCCTGTAGGGTCAGTATCACAACCATGAGGAGATTTTGGACATGGCATCAAGTATACCATATCAGGAAGATCTTTCGGATCTAAGACAATCACTTCGTTTTCGATGGTACTGGTTGCCATATGCTTGGATTCATCATACACATTATGAGCATATTTGACAGTTCTCTTTTGGCCTTTTCCGGCTTTTAAATATTCTTCTGCTTTCTTCCAGTTAACGGCCATTACAAAATCTTTATCTTTCTGGGAAGCATTCACCTCCAGTAAAGTATTGGCTCTTTCAGAGTTGTAACAAGAGAAAAAGAACCAACCATGGGATTTACCTTTTCCTGCTCTAGCAAGGTCAAAATTTACTCCGGGCAATAATATTTGGAAGGCTATTTTCATATTTCCTGTAGGCTGGTCTACAGAAATAAAACTAACAGTTCCACGGAAGTTTTCTTTATATGTGTTTATCGGGACATCCAGTTTGTCTCCCATGGGAACACTAAAACGGGTGCCAGCTACCACATACTCTGAATTTTCAGTAATGAAAGGAGAGGAATGGTTCCCACCGCTGTTTGGTATCTCAATGATTTCAGCAGTACGAAATGTTTTAAGGTCTATTCTGGCAATCCTGGGCGTATTATTTCCATTACCGAAAGCCCATCTACCATCGTGGATTCCTTCAGAAGTAGAAAGTGCAATGTGATGTAAATCATCCCAGGGAACGAATCCGTGTGAAGTATTGAGCATGGCTTTGGTTTCTTCTGCATAGCCATATCCCTTTTCAGGATCTACGGAAAAAACCGGAATTACTCTGAAAAGTCTTCCGGATGGCAGACCATAAACAGACATTTGCCCGCTGAATCCACCGGAAACAAAATTGTAAAATTCGTCATATTGTCCGGGAGGAACATAAGCTTTAACTGCCGCATCTCCCTGAACTGCTGTTTGCATTCCTTTTGGTTTGCAGGCTGTTTGAATCATCATGACTCCCAGAGCCAAAATGAGAGCAGTTTTAAAAATTTGTTTTCGCATGTCGATAAATTTTTGAAGTATAATTGATTGATTTTTTTTAACGCCTTTTACATATTATGGCGCTGTCGAAATTTGATTACCTATTTTTCTCCGTCGTTGCTTCTCATAAACGATAGGAGATTTAAAGCATCCGGCTGACTGACATTCTGATTCGGCATCCTCACCAGACATTGTTCCAGAAGTTTCTGAGCTTCGGGATCTTTCTCCAACATCATATCTACATTTGTGATCATGTTAATGATCCAGGCTGGCTTTCTTCTCTTAGTCACGCCTTGCCAGCCTGGACCCACTAATTTTTCATCTGTCAGTTTATGGCAGGCACTGCATTTTAGATCATAGATATTTTTACCATTGGCAACTTCCGCCTGATCCAAAGGGCTCTTCATGGGAATGTCCTCATCTTTGATTTCTGTGCCATGAGTCTCGGGTTGATTTTTGGTAAGCTCTTCCACGTCAATGGGCTTAACATCTTTCTTCACACCTCCACTGCACGAAGAATAAACAGAAGTAATTAAAAAGGCCAAGGCCAAAACTTTAAAAATGTTAGTTAATTTCATAATTTGATTTTTGTTGCTAAGATAAAAATAAAAGATATCTATGTCTTTTATTGCAAAAGTATTGAGGGCAAGGTATTAGCCCAATGACAATAACCAGTGTTCAAAATGATAATTATCATGGCTGTTCTTTTTAAGTTGAATAAATTTGCCTGATTTTCTGATGATCGGTTGATGTTTTCGTGGAAATAGTGCAGAGACCATTTTGAGCCAATCAAATTCAATCTTCTTAAACTAATGCCGCAAGCTGTTGTTCGATCATTGTTCATCACTTAAATACTATTTTGATATTTACAAGAACTTTTAGTTACAGCATCAAAGTTTTGATTTTTCTAGCCTTAAGTTTTGAGGAAGGCAGAAATTTCAGGGTGAAGGATATTTCAGAAGGACTGGATGTGCCTGATTCATTTTTAGCTAAAATATTGCAGAAGCTGGCAAAGAACAAATTGATTCAATCATACAAAGGACCAAACGGGGGTTTTGCATTCAATCCTTCAACCTTAAAAACCCCACTGGCTGAAATTATCGAATTAACCGATTCTAAGGATTACTTGAATACTTGTGTATTAAATTTTCATGCCTGCAATGCACGCAATCCATGTCCCATGCATCATATGATAGGTAATATCAATGCGGAAATCAGAAAGCTATTGGAAAAAACGTATTTTGAAGAATTGCTTTTGAATGACAGAAATCTATTGCTCAATCAAATAAAGGATAAAAATTATAAACCGGCTGTTTTGATCAGTTAACTGAAACCTGCGGGTAAATTTCTTCTACTACCTGAAGAATGGTTCTAAAGGCTACAAAGCTCCCTGCGTATTTTTCTATGTGTTTTTTTTGTAATTCCGGAGCACACAGCATCATGTATTTATTTAAATGATCCATTGACGGACAATCATATTGGAGTGCATAGGTATGTCCATCTTCTTCATTCAAGTCAAGCTTAGACAATCGGCACTTAACGAAAAAACCGGTATTGAGGACTTCAGGAATATGATGATGTTTCATCCAGTGTAGCCATTCGTCTGTTTTGTCCTTATCTATTTTTACGGTCACATTATAAATAATCATATATTTTTTATTTTTTTAGTTGATTGGAATCTGTAAAAATACATGGAATTGCCTTTTGGCTGTTAACTGAATCAACTTGCCAATTTGTTTATACCTTTGCACTCCTAATTCAAAATTACATGAGCGCTACCAGAATCAATTCTGCGCTAATTTCGGTATACAACAAAGAAGGTCTGGAGCCATTGGTCAGATTGATCCATGATCTCGGAATTGTCATTTATTCCACAGGAGGAACCCAGGAATACATTGAAGCATTGGGGATACCTGTGGTAAGTGTAGAAACCATCACCGGATACCCATCCATTCTTGGAGGAAGAGTTAAAACCCTTCATCCAAAGGTATTTGGTGGTATTTTGGCCATCAGAAATGAAGATCATTTAAGCCAGCTAGCACATTTTCAGATACCGGTTATTGACCTGGTAGTAGTGGATTTATATCCTTTTGAAGAGACTGTAAGAAATACAACAGACGAGGGGGAAATTATTGAAAAAATTGACATAGGCGGTATTTCCTTGATTCGTGCAGCGGCTAAGAATTACAAAGATGTAGTCATCATTGCTTCAAAAGAACAATACCAGCATCTGCAGGACATTCTAATGAGTAATGCCCTCAGCCGGATCGAAGAGAGAAAACTTTTAGCAACAAAGGCTTTTGGAGTTACAAGTCATTATGATACCCAAATAAGAAACTATTTTGAAGGGAAGGATAAAAGCCGAACCTTACGCTATGGAGAAAACCCACATCAAAAGGCCTGGTTTTCGGGAGATCTGAATCTGGAATTTTTACAGGGGAAAGAATTGTCCTACAACAATATTCTTGATGTGGATGCAGCGATGTTGCTGATGGAAGATTTCAGGGTTGGAAATCCTTGTTTTGCAGTATTAAAACACAATAACGTGTGCGGCATTTCTGTTCGCAATACGCTGCTGGCTGCCTGGAAAGATGCCTTAGCCGGAGATCCTGTCTCTGCATTTGGAGGCGTACTTATCTGCAACAAAACCTTGGACCTGGACACCGCTAAAGAAATCGATCTGTTATTTTATGAGGTGCTTATAGCCCCTGATTATGAAGAGGCTGCACTTGATTTATTAAAGGGCAGAAAAAACAGAATTTTATTGAAGATAAAGAGTTGGCCGAATCAAAATATTCTCACCAAGTCAGCACTGGGAGGAAAACTCTATCAGGAAAGAGATACACGTACACTCGTTATTTCTGATTTGAAGCCTGTGACCAAACTCATCCCTTCTGCAACCCAGATGGATGATTTAATTTTGCTGCACGATGTACCAAGCATTTAAAATCAAATGCGATAAGCCTGGTGAAATCTGCTCAATTAATCGGAATGGGTTGTGGTCAGACCTCAAGAGTAGATGCTACCGTTCAAGCAATCGAGAAAGCGAAAAGAATGGGTTTTGAAACAGAAGGAGCAGTGATGGCGTCAGAAGCTTTTTTTCCGTTCCCTGATTGTGTAGAACTTGCTGCAGCCGCCGGGATAAAGGCAATAGTCCAACCGGGCGGGTCCGTAAACGATCAAAAAAGTATTGACCGTGCCGATGAATTGGGTATAGCGATGGTTCTCAGTGGAACCAGACAATTTAAGCATTAAATAATTTATCTTGACCCTCGCTATAGACATCGGTAATTCCAGAGTGAAGTGTGGTATATTTCAAGGCAAAAACCTGGAAGAATTTAGAGTTTTTGATATCGGTGAAGAGGTGCTTTTTTTTGATTGGATAACTGAAATCAAATTCGATAAATCAATTCTGGCCTCCGTCAGAAAAAATACGGACCCATTTCTTTTAAAAATCCAATCTGTAATACAACCTGTTAGGTTTGATGGTTTGAGTAAATTACCCATTAATTTGTCCTACCTGTCCCCTGAAACTTTAGGGCAGGATCGTATTGCTGCACTATGTGGAGCATATTTCTTGCATCCTGAGAACAACATCCTGGTGGTGAATGCTGGAAGTTGCATTACAATCGATCTGTTGGAAGCCAATGGAACTTTTCTTGGAGGTAATATTGCTCCGGGGATGAAGATGAGGTGGAAGGCAATGCATGAATTTACCGGGAGGCTGCCTTTGGTGGAATTTGCAGAAGTAGGAGATCAAATTTTAGGCAACGATACCACATCAGCCCTCAGACTTGGTGTCTTAAAGGGAATATTACACGAAATACGGGGATATTTTACTGAGCTTCATTCAAAATACAGTTTTTTAAAATGCGTTATGACAGGTGGCGACGCACCACAGCTGATTCGTCATTCCAAAATGGAAATAATAGAAGAGCCCTACCTTGTCTTGCACGGTCTCAATCAAATTTTAATTGCTAATGAAAAAACTTTTTAGTCTACTAATAATCGTTCTATTATTCACCGAAGTCTTTGGTCAGAATATTGAATTTTCGCCATTGTCCCGTTATGGTTTCGGTGAATTGAATAAAAACCGGGCACCTCTATCCTTACATTGTGGGGGTGCGGGAGTTGCCTACTATAATACAGAGGAGTTTAATCCAAATAATCCTGCATCATTGGGATTTCTAAAGCTAACGGATGCAGAGATTGGATTTCATGCAAAGTACAAGGAGATTACGGACAAACAAGATAATTTGGCTGACGATTGGTCCGGAAACATCAGCTACATACACATAGGCGTTCCTTTAAGAAATACCATTAATGAGGTTTTAGAACGCAAGCAGTATAAGCATAATTATGGAGTTAGTTTAGACC
Organism: Candidatus Vicinibacter proximus; assembly: GCA_016713905.1. Classification (NCBI taxonomy): domain Bacteria; kingdom Pseudomonadati; phylum Bacteroidota; class Saprospiria; order Saprospirales; family Saprospiraceae; genus Candidatus Vicinibacter; species Candidatus Vicinibacter proximus. The sequence continues at coordinate 54,339 of JADJOE010000002.1, read as the reverse complement.
TCAGTCCATTTTCAACTACAGGTTATCATTACGTGGTTCAGGACAGTGCAAATGACATAGGATCCACCACCAGAATCCTGGATAGTTATGGAGGCTTAAGCCGTTTTTCGGTAGGATTCGGATATCGATATAAAAATTGGGGATTTGGATTAGCGGCAGGTTATATTTTTGGAAATGTGAAATATTATCAATCCCTCACCTTTAATGATTTTACCGGAGTTGCCAATAATTTTTTGGATGATCAGTACCATGCTTCAGGATTTACTGGTGACTTTGGTGTGATTTATACCAGGAATCTGAATCAAAAGCAAATTGATAAAGACAAATCCATTAAGGCCAGAAGTTTAAATTTTGGTTTGCATCTGACCACTCCTTCTACATTAAATATGTCTAAGACTTCCTTATACATTACCAGATTAAACACATCGAATTCCATTGTAGATACCTTGTTGTATGAAAAAGATAAATCCAGTAAGGCTGATTTGCCATTAAAATTAGAAGCTGGCGTTTACTACAACCACAAACAGAAATACGGGTGGTTATGTGACCTGAGTTTTGAAAATTGGTCTTCTTCCACACTTTTTGAAGGGGCTAAGGGTACCCTGACTAATCTAATCGGAATTTCAGCAGGAGGGTGGTGGAGACCTGGAACTACAGGATATGGTAATTTGCTAAAGAGGAGTCAATACCGTTATGGTGCTTTTTACGAGACGGGTTATTTATCCATTAATGGCGAAGGTTTAGGCAGGACAGGATTTACTTTGGGCATGGCATTGCCTTTTAGTTTTCAAAGACAGACTGCTGTGATCAATTTAGGTGTAGAAGCTGGATTTATTCAGGCAAAAGATTTATTTTCTGAGCAGTATGTGAAGTTTAATATTGGTTTCAGATTGAATGACAACGAATGGTTTTTGAAAAGGAGATACAACTAATTGTATTTACCAGGAAATAATATTATTCATCTTTAACTGCATTTTGTTCGGAAAGATATTCCGTAGTCCAATGGACTTAATCATTCAGTTCCGAGGAAGAGAAGACAGTATTATTTTTCAGAACTTATATTTAGAGTGTGGTATCTGATTCCACTAAATTTTTAATTTGGACTAATATTGGATTCCAACCTTCTCCATTGTTGTAAGAATCCTGATACCTTTTTTCTCCATCTGCAACCTTTGAATAGTCACCCTGAGTTACGGTTAAAATAGTTTGGTTATGCTCATGGCTCAGACTATACGTTACCGTTAAATAGTTTTCAGGAAGGTCCGGTATTTCAGAATTGTTTGGATCAATAACTGTGTAGGCTAAAAATTTTTCAGGATCCAATGCGATGATGTGTCCTTTGACAAAAATGATTTTTTGTCCATTGTATTCACCTTGCCAAATCAATGAACTTCCTACATTCCAATCAGAAATGGCTTCACATCCGAACATGTATTTTTTCGTTTGCTCTGGATTCACTAAAGCTTCCCAAACCTTTGCAGGAGGCGCAATAATTTGAATGGTATTTTTAATAATTTTTTCTTCCGCCATAAAAGCTTTTTTCGTAATGAAAAAAAATCCTGCAAGGAGCTCTTGCAGGATCACAAAATTTTATCCAAATTTTTTACATTTTTATTGCCCTATACATTCGCCAACTACCATAAATCACAAACAGTCCCGCGAGGATTTGATCCCATGGAAAAAGTCCAATTACTTTTCTGAAGAATAAGAATATGCCCAAAGCAATATAACAACCGCCCAGAAGTAAAAGAAATCCCTTTCTTATGGAATCCGACATTACCCCTCTAATTTAAATTTTATCGGTAGCGTAAAATTTACGGGAACAGCCCTTCCATTGTGTTTACCTGGTTTCCAATTTGGCATAGACCTGACCACTCTGGCAGCCTCTTCATCACAACCACCACCGATTCCTCTGGCAATAGTTACTTTAGTGATGTCACCACTTTTAGTGACTACAAACTGAACCACAACGGTACCCTGAATATCGTTTTCACGGGCTATTGCAGGATATTTCAAATTGGTCTGAATATACTTCATCATTGCTGCAGCTCCATCCGGGAATTCAGGCATCTGTTCAACAAATTTAAAAGGTTCTTCCTCTTTCTTTTCTTCTTCTACCACCGGGGGAGGAGGAGCTTCTACCAAAGAAGCATCCACACCACCTTCTTCACCTTTACGATTTTCCGTAGAGATATCTTTATCTTTAATTTCCTCTATCGTTGGTGGTGGTGGTTCCTCTTCTTTGACCTCCTCATCTTTCATAACCTTAGGAGGAATGAATTTAATTTGGTCTTTAATCGGCGGTGGATCCACTTTTGGCGGAGGTGGCGGAGGTGGCTTGTTGGGGTCAATTGGTGGCGGCTCTGCCAGGGTAATTTCCTTCATGGATAAGTCTTCCTTATCGGTAGGCATCATTTCCCTCACTGCCTTAAGGATCATTGGCATAGAGATCAGCAACAGGGCCAGGATACTTCCAATGATGATGGCCCTGGTCATATTCTTATCATAAAGCCTTCTCAAAAAATACGCTCCGTAAGTCTTGTTACGGTTCTCAAAGACGATGTCGTCCATGGCGTATTTAAGAATTTGATTGTCTGCCATGTTTATTGTTTTTTATTACTTATTAGTATAACAATCTTTTATAAAAATTATTTCCTGGATTGACCAACTTGTAAAGCAACCAGTGAATCAATAGGATCATTAGGCTGAAGAATGGCATATCTGGTAACGCCATTTATCGTCATCTCATCCAAAACATCCACTGTATTTTTCACTTTACTTTTAGGAAGTGGTTTAATCATCACAAACAAGTCGTCTTTTTTTACCCCATTGTGCCTGAACCTCGTTTTGTCGGCGTTGGATTACTTTTCTCAAGCCGGTTGGACTGTAGTCAACACTATCCAGGGTTAATTGGGTATTGGCATCAATTTCATCAGGAGATATGTACCAATAAACCTTGTCGTTATCGCCCAGCATTAGGCTCACGGTTTTTGACATTTTTATTGGAGGTTCATCTTTTTTATCGATCTTATCTTCTTTGGCTGGTTTGTTTACCTCCATAGTTTTTGGCTTATTGAAGGTGGTAGCCAGCATAAAGAATGTGATGAGCAAGAATCCAAGATCCACCATTGCTGTGAGGTCCACTCTGGTGGACATTTTTTTAGACCTTACTTTTTTGTGACCTTTCTTACCCCCGCCCTGGGGGATATTCATTTCAGCCATTGTTATTTAGTATTTATGCTCTTACAAAAATTATTCTTTTCCTGCACGCGCTGAGGTAACGATATTGAACTTGTTCACCTTACGGTTCTGAAGTGCTTCTATCAGTTTGTCAAACGACTTGTATTCTGTACTTTTATCTGCCTTGATGGCAATTCTAAGATTGTTGTTTTCTTGTCTGGAAAACAAAATCAGGTCTTCTATCTGTGCACCACCTGTTGTGTCTATTTTTAATCCGGGTTGAATGGTGTTTGCCCTTTCATTAGGATCCTTATCCAGGAATCCAGGAAGTAAACGGATGTCCATGCCCCATAATTCAAGGGTACGGAAGGCATCTTTTTGTTTAGGCGTAAATTCAATCTGGTAAGCATTTGCCAAACGGTCTAATAATTTCAATCTGGTATTCTGGTCGTCCAGGCCAAAGAAAATTCTTCCGTCTGTGGCAATGTTAAACATCATGATATCCTTATCGGGAATTGGCACCTGTGCGGTAGATGGCGGTATTTCTATCTGCACAACTTCCTGAGCCCTGAACTTTGTGGTCAGGATAAAAAAAGTAAGCAATAGAAAAGCCACATCGCACATGGCCGTCATATCAATGGTAGTACTCTTCCGAGGAATTTTAACTTTAGGCATATTTATGCTTCAGTTTGATTAAGCGTTTTTGGATGCAAAGTTCTGCGCAATGCTAAAGCCTGCTTCATCAATACCATAAGTAAGTCCATCGATTCTGGTCGTGAAGTAATTGTATGAAATTACCGCAATTGCAGAAGATGAGATACCCAAAGCGGTGTTGATCAAGGCTTCAGAAATACCGGTAGAAAGCGCTACCGCATCCGGTGCTCCTGCAGTAGCAATAGCAGAGAAGGCTCTGATCATCCCGAATACTGTTCCAAGTAGACCAAGGAGTGTAGCAACTGAAGAGATGGTAGCCAGGATCACCAGGTTTTTTTCCAACATAGGCAATTCCAGAGAGGTAGCTTCCTCAATTTCTTTTTGGATGGCTAAAACTTTCTGTTCTTTATCCAGTCCTTGATTAGAGGACATTTCCTTGTATTTATGTAGTGCCTCACGAATAACATTTGCAACTGAACCTTTTTGTTTGTCGCATTCAGCAATCGCAGCATCCACTTGATTTCCGTCTAATAATGATTTTATTTTTCGAACAAAACTAGGGATGGAGCCTTTACCACTGGCTACGCTCAAAGTGTACATCCGCTCGATAATCACACATACCACAATGATGAAAACCGCCATAAGTATAGGTACCAGGATACCCCCTTTATACATCATTCCCAAATAATCACCCGGATGAGGATGTTTTGTCGGGTCACCGCCCTCAAAATGACTTGGATCACCAAGAATAAATTTGAAAATAAAAATACCCAAAACAAGTGCTATCGGAATAATAGCTGCGGCAAACATGCCACTGAACTTTCCTGGGGTTGCAGAACTGGTTTTTTGATTGCTCATAATCTGAAAATTAACCGTTTAATGAATTTTTTGATTTAAGAATGATTTTAAAAATAAAAGCCATACCACGATACAAAAAGGACACAGGCCTACAATTATACCTTGTTGGCGTTTCGAGGCGTAATAATAAAACGTTTTGTTAAGAAAAAGGTGGATTGTATGTGAATAAAATTTTAAATAATCACTGTATTGAAAAATTTAATTTTTTAATTATTGTTAATCATACCTATATATATGTGAGGGAATATTAATCTGTTGGGGTGTAAAAAAATATAGATTTAATGAATTCTTTAATCTCCTTATTTAAAGGTGGATTTGCATTGACTTAGTCAAAACTGCCAATAGAATGGCGCACTTTTCTTAAAACAGTACGATTAGCTTTAAATAGTCAAAAAAAAAATTAAAATAAATATTCATTTTTTCTATAATATATAATAAATATGTATATTTGCCCTGAATTACTGCCACCCAAGGGCAAAAACAGTTCTTTAGATCATAGCGAATAAAAGCGATTAAACTCGAATTATTCACAAAAGCTTTTTGCTATGTATCTTATAAAACAGATTTACACACTTTTTCTTACCATGTTATTATGGAGCGTAGTGGCGCCTAGCCTTCATGCAGGCATTGTATTTGAAGGGTCTCCAGGCACAAATGCCCCTCCTCCAACGTTGGGTGGTTTTTTAATGACAAATCCAAATTTGGATCCTAGACCATTGTCAACCACTGTATCCGATGTTGGATTTCCATTGCCAAATAATCCGGCCATCAGTTTTTCCAATCCTTTGGTTCACTACCAAATTGGCAGTGGATGGAGTACATGGAGTCATGGGTATACGGGAGACGTATATTTTAACAACTCCAATACGGTAACCATTACTTTACCAGTTGGTACCAGGGCCTATTATTTGTATATTGAAGGCAATAGTTTTACTTCTGCCAACATCACAGCCACTGCAAATGACGGTACCACGTCCGGTGCAATTCCTGTGAATGGTTTTGCTGGAGCCAATTATTATGGTTTTTATACCACCACTGCGGCTTGTATGCTCACAACCATTACCATTACAGCTGATCCAACTGCATTAGGTTTTGCCATCGGAGAATTTGGATTAAACGTATGTCAATCATCACTTACCTGTCCTGCTTCTCAGACCATTGCTCTGGGGCCAGGTTCATGTGACACCAGTTTGTTTTGGGCTCCAATAGCTTCCAGTACTTGTGCGGATACATTTATGGGCATCAACAGAGGGACTCCTTTGGATGCTGATAATTGGACGACATCCCCTTCTCAAACCGGCTTTACTTTTTACATTCCGGATTCAATCAGGGTAGAAGGAAATTCTGTTTCGGGAAATCGTGATTTGTGTCTTCCTTTTGATTGCGCAGGGAGGATATCATTTACCATCAGAGCTTACCGAACCGGAGCATCCCCTTTTGGATTTAATGGAGATCATGTTTATATAGGTATCAATGGGGTGTTTACCCAATTTACTCCGAACACAAATGGAAGTACCCTTTTTATCAATAATTTTTCAACCAATGTACAGGTAGGTGACGTGGTTTGTGTCCGAGTTTCATCCAATGGGCTAGGAGCTCGTACAGTCGCTACCTTGAGTGCAATTACATATTCTAATTTATTACTTACACAAACTGCAGGACCATTGCCTGCAACTGCTCCAGGTTTAAACAATGGTACATTCCTGAATCCAGGAACTCATCTGGTTACCTATTCGCTAAGCGATTGTTATAACAACAATTCACAATGTTCTTTTAACATTACAGTAACGGATGCAGCGCCTACCATCACTTGTCCATCTAATACTACTATATACTTAGATAGTTTGGATTGTTCCAGGGTGTATTGTTACAATGTGACGGCAGCTGACAATTGTGTACAAACCAGTTTGAGTATTCCTGGAATGCAATATATTGGAGTGTACAATGGAAATACATATTATATTTCCCCTCCCGGATTAGCCAATCATTTGCATTGGCTTCAAGCCAATGAAATGGCTACTGCATTAGGAGGACATTTGGTCACCATTGAAGATGTTGCCGAGAATAATTTCTTAATGAACAACATACCATTCGTATTGGGTGTTGCAGACAATCAATATTGGATAGGCATGCGATATAGCCCTTCTCAAGATCAATTCAAATGGGTTACCGGAGAACCGGTCAATTATACCAATTGGGGCCCGGGTCAACCAGGTGTCATTCCAGGCGATTTTGTTTGGTATTGGGATCCTATAGCGGGCACATGGTATGACTCTCCATCACTGTTGTTTAGAAGGTATATCATAGAGTTTGAAGATGGATTTCAAGTTAAGAGACTTGCTGGAATCCCGAGTGGAAATCCATATCCTCCGGGTGTGACTACCAATGTGTATCAAGCTATGGATGAATACGGAAATATGGCACAATGTTCTTTTACTGTGAATGTACTTGGATCATCAAGCCTTTCCTGTAAAAATGTGAATGTATCCCTGGATCAGAATTGTGAAGTGACCATAACCCCTCAAATGCTGTTGACAGGTTATTACGCATGTTATGATGTTTTTGATGTTACCTTAAGTCATTACAATCACCCGATTCCGAATCCGGTGGATTCTCATTATTTGGGTAAAACCATAATTGCAACAGTGACCGATCCGACCACCGGCAATTCATGCTGGTCGTATGTGACGATAGAAGATAAACTGGCCCCTGAAATTATCTGCAGGGATCAGGACATGAGTTGTATTCAATTCAATTTGAATGCAGCCAATCCTGCGGTGATAGAAGATTGCAGCAGATATACGGTGACCTTACTGGATGAATTGACGACGAAACTGGATTGCAATCCGGAATACATCAAAGAGGTAAGAAGAACCTGGATTTCTACAGATTTGTATGGTAACATCAGCGATACATGTGTACAGCTGATCAGAGTAAAAAGACCGGACATCAATGCAATTGTATTTCCGGATCAGATAGTAGACCTTGAGTGCAGCAGAATCTCGAGATTTGATGCAAATGGTAATCCACATCCGAGCATTACGGGGATACCGACCTTGGAAGGTTATAGGATATGGCCGAATATAGATTTCATCTGCAACATGTATGTAGATTATGAAGATCAGGATCTGGGCGACATCGGATGCGTGCATAAGATCATGCGAACCTGGAGAGCCAGAGAGTGGTGGTGCAATCAGGAATTTACGGTATTGGGTATACAATTTATCCAGATCAGAGACACCGAAGGTCCGATCATTACACATCGCCCATACGATTTTGATGCAACCACAGGACACAGAGATTGCGAAGCGGATGTATTGTTGCCTGCAATAGATGCATACGATATATGCCATGACAAATTGCGGGTGGACATCAGCTATCCGGGCGGATCTTTAATAGGAAAGAATGGAGGAAAAGTAATTTTACCTGTTGGACGAGATACGGTGATATACAGAATCTATGACGGTTGCTATAATGTAACGACCGATACATTGATAGTTACAGTAAAAGACGATACAGAACCTGTGGCAATATGCGACAGAAGAACAGTGGTGGCACTGAACGATGCAGGAATCAATTGGGTGCCTGCAGAAGTATTTGACGATGGAAGTTTTGATGAGTGTCACTTACATCATTTTGAAGTGAGGAGAATGGATGCCGATGCCTGTGGCATAGTAGGAGAAGATGATTGGGGTCCTGAAGTGGGCTTTTGTTGTGAAGATGTGGGAAGAACAATCATGGTAGCCTTCAAAGCAATAGACGCAAGCGGAAACGAGAGTGTGTGCATGGTAAGTGTGGAAGTACAGGATAAAGATGTTCCATTGATCAGTTGTCCACCGGATATCTCAGTGGATTGCAGATTTGACATAGACTTAAATAATTTGGGCACCTCATTTGGTAAAGTAGTGGACAATGAAGCAGATCGTGAGAAAATAGTAATAGATCCGATCTACTGGCATTACATAAACGGACATCCACAGGATGGCATAGCGTATGACAATTGTAGTCCAAGAGTAAGTGAGCGGATAGATACGAGTGGAATGAATCAGTGTGGAATGGGTCTGATCATCAGAGAATTTACAGTAACGGACGGACAAGGCAACAGTGCAAGCTGTGCACAGAGAATAGAAATATCCAATCACCATCCAATGACCTATCTGTCCATCAGCTGGCCAGCGGATCTGGATACGAGTGGAATATGTAATCCTGATTTGTTGATCCCAGAGCGATTGAGTGCCCCATATAATTTTCCAACGTATGTGGACGATGAGTGTAGTCTGGTGGGCTTAAGTTATCATGATCATGTATTTTCACAGACCGTACCCGGAGATCCATGTTTTAAAATTTTCAGAGTATGGAAACTGATCGACTGGTGTCAGCGGGATAGATTAGGAAACATAGTCATCTTCAGCGATACACAGATCATCAAGGTGAGCAATCTGATAGATCCGGTCATTACCAAATTGTGTCGGGATACGACGATCTGCAGCTACGATGTACAATGCAGACCGATCCCGATCAGTCTGAGCATAGATGCCATAGACGATTGTACGGATGTATCAGAATTGTTGTACCGATACAAAGTAGATTTGAACAGCGACGGCACGATCGATATAGAAAGAGCAACCATAGGAGACAATACAGCAAGTGGCACATGGCCATTAGGCAGACACATCATCAAGTGGGAAGTGGAAGACCGATGTGGTAATACCGCGAAGTGTCAGTCAGAGGTGAATTTGTTGAATTGCAAATCACCTACAGCCTACTGTCACCGGGATCTTTCGATAGGATTGACAGGGATGGATACAGATGGAAACGGAACACCGGACACGAAGATGGCAGTGGTATGGGCCAGTGACCTGAATGTAAACTCAGGCCACAGCTGCGGCTATCCGGTGACCTTTAGTTTCAGTGCGGATACGAGTGATAAATCCAGAACGTATACCTGCGACAGCATAGGACCTAGAAATGTGGAACTGTGGGTAACAGATATCAATGGCAATACTTCAGTGTGTAAGACAGTGATCATCATCTGGGACAATCCACAGAGTGAGCCACAATGTCCACAGACCTTGAATGTGACGGTGAATGGACAGATCAAAACAGAGGGAGGTAGTAAAGTAGAGAAAGTAGGGGTATTGCTGGAGCAATCCACGATGCCTGCAACGAGTACAAACTTTGAAGGAGAGTATGCATTTGGACCAATCGCTACAGGTGGATCGTATGCAGTAAAACCTGGGAAGAACGATGACTGGTTGAATGGCGTCAGTACAGCGGATATCGTAAAAATACAGAAGCATATATTGGGAACAGAGCCGATCACCTCACCATACAAAATGGTAGCTGCGGATGTAAACCGAAGCAAGACAGTGACCGCACGAGACATTGCAGATCTTAGAAAACTGATATTGGGATTGACACAGGAAATCAGTGGCAACACGAGCTGGAGATTTGTGGATGAGTATTATAGTTTTGCGAGTGCGGAAAGTGCGTTGACGGAGAATTTCCCGGAAGTGTATAGCATACCGACGATGTCATCGAATACCGTAGGAAACTTCATCGGCATCAAGATAGGAGATGTAAATGAATCGGCGAAGACGCGAGGGTACCAGAACACGACCAGCCGAAGTGGCAAGGTGATGGATCTAAGCTACAGAGATGAGGAGATGAAGAAGGGCAATGTGTATGAGATAGAATTCAACTCAAGCAACATAGACCAGTTCAGAGGCTTCCAGATGACGATGGAATGGAATGCAGAGATGATGGAAGTGATGGAAGTTACGGGCAACAGAGGTAACCATTTTGGAGAAGAGCATTACAGTATGCACAGGGCCAATGAAGGAAAAATCACCTTCAGCTGGGATGGCAGTTCAAAGAGTGGAGAGCGATTGTTTACGGTGAAAGTAAGAGCCAAAGCAGATGCACGGGTATCCGATGTGATGCACCTGGGCAGCAGCATAACCCCTGCGATGAGTATAGGGGATGGATTGGAAGAGGGAAGGATAGAGTTGAGATCACAGGGTAGATTGCAGAATGAATTTGTGTTGTTGCAGAATGAGCCGAATCCATGGAATGGAACGACCGTGATAGGTATGTTACTACCGGAGAAGGGAGAAGTAAAATTAACGATCTACGACATGACCGGAAAAGTGTATTTCCGCAGTACAAAGGAAATGAGTAAAGGATATCAGGAATGGATCATAGAAAAGTCCATGTTGGGTACCTCAGGCGTGTATTATTATCAGGTAGATTTTGATACCAATACCCAGACCAGGAAGATGATAATTTTGGAATAAATGAATGGTGAAAATTAGATTTAGAAGGGGGTTGATTTCAACCCCCTTTTTTTTATTTACCCAAACTAAACGAGATAGATTTTAAACCATATTTTATCCATTAAAAAATGAATTAAAGGGTAATTCAGGATGATAAATAGATTTATATTGCTGATTTAATTGATCTAAAATACAGAAAGTCAATGTATTAATGTATTCATAATAATTTTATAATAACTTAATAGATATGTAATTGAGCAAGTTTACCTTTGTAAACCATATTTTTAAAACTAAACCTTTATTATGAAACGAAGCTTAATTACTCATTTGCTTAAAGTCATACCTTTGGTATTGATTTTAGGACTGTTCACCAAAAACCAGATCCAGGCACAGAGCGTCACCAATGCACAAATATTGGGTGTTGTGACGGACGAAAAAGGAGAGGCACTTGTAGCGGCCACGGTACAAGCTAAGCACATTCCATCAGGTACCATTTATGGTGTTTATACCAGGGAAGATGGCAGGTATAATATTCCAAATATGAGGGTAGGAGGTCCTTATACAGTGACTGTAAATTATATAGGTTACAAGACGCATGAGGAAGCGAACATTTACTTGTCTTTGGGACAGAATTTAAGGTACAATGTAAAATTAAATCCGGAAGCTGTTTCCTTAGATGAAGTCGTGGTTACTGCTAAGACGAACGATATTCTTAATTCAGATCGCACAGGTGCAGCAACCAACATAAAAAAAGAAGCTTTGGCAGCGCTGCCTACACTGAGCAGAAGTTTAGATGATTTTACCAGACTTACTCCACAGAGCAGAGCCTCTTCAGTGGCATCCACTACCGGTTCAGGAACTTCATTCATAGGTCAGGACAGCAGGTATAATAACCTGACGATAGATGGGACTATTTTTAACAACAGTTTTGGTCTTGCTTCCACACCGGGAGGTCAGGCAAACTCAACGCCAATAGGCTTGGATGCGGTAGAAGAAATACAGGTTAACCTGGCACCATACGATGTAAGACAAGGCGGATTTACTGGTGCCGGAGTGAATGCAATTACTAAATCAGGTTCCAACAATATATCCGGAACTGCATTTTACAACATGCGTAATGAAAGTTTTGTAGGAACAAAAGCTTCCGACAAATCAGTGGTTGTACAAAATTTCGATGTAAAACAATTTGGATTGAGTTTAGGTGGACCTATTATTAAAGATAAATTATTCTTTTTCATCAATGCCGAAGGAGAAAGAAGAGAAGATCCTGTGCAATTCAGGGCATTCAGAACCGGCGATGTGGTGGGAGGAAGTGTGACCAGAGTTAGAGCATCAGCTTTAGATTCCTTGAAGGATTTATTGATCAATAAATATGGTTATGATCCTGGAGATTATGATGGTTATACTTTGCCGACTTTTAGTAATAAAGCATTGGCTAAGTTGGATTACAATTTAGACAGCAAGAATAAAATTAGTTTGAGATATAATTATCTTAGATCTTACAGAGACGTTCTTGCAAGTGGTAGTGGAGCGCAGGGATTCAGAAATGGAAATACGAATGCATTGAATTTCAGTTCCGCAAATTATACCATCAACAACGACATTCATTCCGCTATTTTAGAATTAAACACCATTGTCAATTCAGGTCTTTCCAATCAATTGCAAGTGGGATATACGGCCAATAGAGATTACAGAAGCAGTCCTTCATCAAGGCCTTTTCCATTGGTCGATATTAGAGAAGCAGGTAATACCTTTACATCTTTTGGATATGAGGCGTTCACACCAAATAACAGGTTAAATACCAACACGATTCAATTTCAGGACAATCTGACCTGGTATAGAAATAACCATACCCTTACTGCAGGAATTAACTTTGAGTCCTTCACCTTTGAAAATACATTTACGCCAAGATGGTATGGAAATTACACCTATAATTCTTTGAGTGATTTTTACAAAGCCACCAATGGAGATACCGTAACCTTAGCTATTTTTGAACAACAATATTCTGTATTGCCGGGTAAGGAAATTCCTGTAGATAAAATCACGATTCACCAACCTGGTGTATATGTACAGGATCAGGTAAGTGCACTTGACGATAGGTTAAATGTTACTTTTGGTGTAAGAGTAGATGTACCTATTTACGAAAGTGATGCTGCATATCTTAATGAACAGGCTGCCAATCTCAATTTTAGAGATGCGGATGGCAGCACCATAAAATTAAGAACCGATAAGCTGCCAAAAACACAGGCAATGTTTTCGCCAAGAGTTGGTTTTAATTATGATGTTATGGGTGATAGAACCTTTCAGCTTCGTGGAGGTGTTGGGGTATTTACCGGTAGAGTTCCTTTTGTTTGGCTGGCAAATCAAATCAGTAACAATGGAGTGACAAAAGGTTCAATAAGGGATCAAAATGCAGCAACCAGAAAGTACATATTCTCAGATGATGTCACCAAATACATACCGGCTGATCCAAAATTAGCACCAAGTTATAATCTTGCGGTTACGGATGAGAACTTTAAGTTTCCACAATTGCTCAGATTTAATTTTGCTGCGGATCATCAGTTGATGTACAATGTAGTCGGATCTATTGAAGGTATTTTTAACAAGACCATCAACAACATTTATTACATCGATGCCAACCAGAAAGGATCGATAGGAAGCTACTCCGGCGCAGATGCAAGACAAATTTACAGTGGCGGAAGTGCCAACAGAATTAATTCTTCGGTGACGGATGCAATCTTATTAAAAAATACGAATCAAGGTTATTCATTCAGCATCACACCTAAATTGGAAAAGCAATTTAAGAATGATTTCTATTTGATGATGGCGTACAATTTTTCTGTAGCTAAAGATTTATTAACAGGTGGTTCTATAGCAAACTCATCCTGGACAGACAATCTTAGTTATGCAGGTAACAATTATCCTGATTTAGCTTATTCCAATGATGATCAAAGACATCGTTTCATTACTGCATTATCTTACAAGTTTAAGTATTCTAAATATACTTCAACACAAGTTTCATTATTCTATCAATATTTCAATCAAGGCAGATTTAGCCTTACCGTTAATGGCGACATTAACCAAGATGGATTAACCCGTAACAATGACTTGATGTATGTACCAAACGATGGCAGTGAAATCGAATTTAAAGATGCAGCAACAGCTAATGAGCAAAGGGAGGCATTTATGAATTTTGTAAACAGCAATGAACAACTTTCAAAATTTAAGGGTGGATATTTTCCTAGAAATGGAGGATTACTACCTAATATTCATGGATTGGATTTTACTCTAATCCAGGAATTTAAATTAAATGTAAATTCCAAAACACATCGTTTACAATTAAGAGCAGACGTTTACAATTTGCTCAACATGGTCAATCCGGATTGGGGTGGAGGAAATCAAGTTGTGGTAAATACAACTCCTTTAAAGTTTGAAGGAAAATCTGCAGACAATAAGCCATTGTATTCTTTTGCAAAAGACAATAATGGAAAATATCGAACCAATTTATTGGAAAAATCTGCAAGGCTTGCTGATGTATGGCAACTGCAAGTCGGATTGAGATACATCTTTAATTAAAATTTTTATTCCATTTTAGGAAGTTAAAATCCTCTCCATTTTTTGGGGAGGATTTTTTTTTATACTGACTTTTTGAACAGTTGCCAACACGTCAACACTCCTTATAAGTAAGAAAATGTGTTAAATATAAGTGTGGGTTTTTATTTATGTTTTGAATCAAGTCAATATACGGCAAATATTATTTGGGGTATCCTGTAAAATGTTTATATTTATGCAGCAAATCAATCTTTTAGCTACAATTGGGCAACAGGCCGCTTCTTCTTGTTTTTTTATTTTGTGTTTACCAAGGTGAAGCAATTAGTACAATATTTTGCAGAAATCAACCACTATGTGGACCTTTTGAAGTGTTAAATTACAAAGAAATTTCTGAGCTGGTTTTTGCAAGCCAAGCCCAAATAGGTAAAACCACTGGGTGCAACATTTTATGCAATACAGATTTCGAAGATGATATATTGGTTGGCTTAGGTAATTTTGGTTTTTTTCATGAGGACAGAGTTACTTGTTGGGGTACTACAGCAACGGACCGACAGATAGAAATATGGGGTAGTGGATTTGGTGGCGTGCCGGCATATTCCGGTAACCAATTTGCAGAATTGAATGCAAACATGGTATCCACTCTTTATCAGGAATTCGATGCTTCGCCAGGGAGTTCTGTAACGATTTCATTCGCTCACCGGGGAAGAGCAGGGATAGACGCATTGCAAGTTGAAATAGGCCCCTTGGGGGGTCCATATGTTAATTTAGGTGAATTTTCTGCAGGAACAGATTCGTGGGTTTATAACACTGTGAATTACGCCTTTCCAAAAACTATTCAAAGCAAATACACCCTAAGATTTAAGTCCGTAAGGGCAGCGGGTGGAGCTACAGTTGGTAATTTTCTGGATGCTATTTCGATTACACTTTCAAAGCCAATAACTGACTTTAGCCTGGTCCATCCGGTATGTCCCCAAGACAGTGCCGGCTCTATTGCAGTTCATATTAAAGGTGGATTGCCACCGTATACGTTCAACTGGTTGCCGCCGATAAATTCAACTGATTCTATAGTATCCGGCTTACTTGCAGGAGTTTACAAAGTAGAAATCAGAGATTTTTATGGGTGTGGAGAAGATGTCACTTTTGATTTAACATCCAAGTACGGAATGGATTCCACTGGGATAAGGAAGCAAGTTTGTAGTTCTTTCTTCTGGCCGGTCACCGGAAATTCTTATGATTCAAGTGGAAGATATCCTGCGCATTTTACCAATGTGCATGGATGTGATTCAGTAATTATTTTGGATCTTGAAGTACTGCCTTCCTATAAACACGAATACAAAACCTCAGCATGTGGTTCTTATTTGTGGCAAATGAATGGAATTAATTATACAAAAAGCGGAGTTTATACTTTTTCGAAACCAATTCCGAATGGTTGCGATTCTGTTTTCATACTTGATCTTCAAATATTGCCAATTTTTTACCGAACAGAAATCAAGAGTGTATGCGATTATTATGTATGGCCGGTGAACGAGAAGGAATATAGATTTAGTGGTGTGTATTATGATTCCTTGCAGACCTCTTCAGGCTGTGATTCCATTATTCAGTTAGATCTAGTGGTGTCCAATAGTTTTCAAAAATTTGAGAAAGAAGTACATTGTGAATTTTATACATGGAAGGTCAATCAAGTTACCTATACGGAAAGTGGAATTTATACAACCACTTTTAAAACCACTTCCGGTTGTGATTCAATATATACACTTGACTTAACGATACACCCAAAAGTGAATACTATTGAATCCCACAAATCATGCAATTCATATACCTGGCCGTTAAATGGAATTACTTATTTCAAAACTGGTACATATTCCTATACTTTAAGTAGCTCCAATGGTTGTGATTCTGTGATCCTTCTTGAGTTGGAAATTTATCCAAATTATCAGAAGGTAGATACTGTAAAAGTTTGTGAAGAATATTTTTGGCCTGCTAATGGAAAAAGTTATTCTGCAAGTGGATTATATCATGTGGATTATAATAATCAGTTTGGATGTGATTCAAATTTTACACTTTACCTCACCATTCTTAAAAGCAATTTTCAAAAACAAATTGTAACATCTTGTAAATCTTTTAACTGGACTGTGACCGGATTGAACTATCAAAAGAGTGGTGTTTATGAAGCAAAATTCATAAATAAAGATGGTTGTGACTCCACCATATTATTGGACTTAACCATTTATCCGGAATATTTTCTGGAAGAAAATGTGAGGGTATGCGATGCATATTTCTGGCCTGTGAATGGAAGAGAATATACGTATAGTGGCGTATATAAATCAAACTACCTTACTAAACAAGGATGTGATTCCATTTATATTTTGAATTTATCCGTGGATAAATCCTTTATCATTTATGATACCATACAAGCGATAGAAAGCTACACCTGGCCTGTAAATAGAGAAGTTTATAAAGAGTCCGGAACATACAATTTAAATTTTCAAACCAAAGAAGGATGTGATTCCATGCATATACTAATCCTTGAAATTAAATTAAGGGGAGAAATTTTTGTCCCCAATGTTTTTTCGCCAAATGGAGATGGAGTAAATGATCACTTTACAATTTATTCAAGTCCGGAAATTAGAATTATTGATAGATTGCGATTATATAACAGGTGGGGTGAATTGATGTTTGATCGATTGAAATTTGAACCTAATGTAGGCCATAATGGTTGGGATGGATATTTCAAAGAGCAGCCGGTAATACCCGGTGTTTTTGTTTATGTTGTGGAGTGGACAGACCTTAAGGGCGATCGACATGCAAAATCAGGTGATGCAACTTTAGTCAGATAATTATTGGAAAAATCAGTCTCTTAAAACTGGTAATTTATGAAAGAATATTCAGCAAATTCATGACATGCACAAAATGAAATATTTGATCTTGATGATTGTATTTCTTGTTTTCATAACAGGAAATCCTTTTGATATGAAGGCGGTGTATGGTCATGGTTCTGAAGGATACAGAACAAATTTTCTGCGATCTAAAGTTGCGTGCGATTTGAAAATTAGTAAAGTTGTTGTAGGAGATTGCGAATATGGAATGCATACAGGAAATCGTTCAAAAGTTTTGGTGGCAGTTTTTCTTGAGTGGACAGAACCAATAGTGGGTTCAAAAATTCAAGTTAGTTTAAAAGGTCAGACAAAATTGTACAATCCTTTCATGAAAGGTTGCCCTCCTTATGTGCAGTTTATTTTGGATCCTGATGGAGGGAGTTATGTTGTGGATGCTGAGTTCACCTCTGGAAGTTGTAAAGCCACAGGAATGAATGTTTTGCTTCCTTCCAAGTGTGATCCTCCTGGCTGCTCAGGGACACAAACCATCGGAGGAAAAGTTTATTCAGATTATAACAACAATGGCATTCAGGATATTTCAGAAAGCGGCAGGCAGGGAATAGAGGTAAGATTATTTAATGACAACAAACAACTGGTTGCAACAACGACTACGCGTACAGAAGGAAAATGGTCTGTAGGTGGAATTCCTTCGGGTACAAAACTAAGGGTGGAGTTCCAGGTACCAACAGGACTATTTGATGCAATTCCGGGACCAGACAACCATACACGGACACAGATATCCACTGTAGGTAATTGTAATGTTAGTCTGGGTGTTTTTAATGTGTTTGATTTGGTAGATGAAAATCCATGGATTGTTACTTCCCGATTTACAAAAGGCAATTCTTTGGATACTACCAGCCCTGCATTTATTGAGCCGGCCATCATAGCAAACAGATACAATACTACTGAAGGAGGACCTCGCATAGGTCCAAATGGCAATTATCATCCGGCAAGTGCAGGTGAGATAGGTGCAGTATGGGGACTTGCCTATCAAAAACAAACAGGTTTATTGTATTCCAGTGCATTTCTTAAAAGACAGTCTGCTGTAGGACCTGCGGGATTGGGGGCTATTTATTATTCGGATTTAAACGGTTTTTTGCCGAACCCACCATTTAGCCCCGGATATAAATATTATGGGAACAGCAAATTATTGCTTAACCTCGATGATTTTGGCATAGAAACCGGGGATGAGAAATTAATGGTACGTAATCTGCCGTTAAGTCCGAATCAGGCAACTCATGATTCCATTGCATTTGATCTTGTTGGTAAATGGGGCATGGGAGATCTCGACATAAATGACACAGGCGATACGCTCTATGCTGTGAATT
Source organism: Candidatus Vicinibacter proximus (assembly GCA_016713905.1). Taxonomy (NCBI): domain Bacteria; kingdom Pseudomonadati; phylum Bacteroidota; class Saprospiria; order Saprospirales; family Saprospiraceae; genus Candidatus Vicinibacter; species Candidatus Vicinibacter proximus. The sequence goes on along the minus strand of JADJOE010000002.1, from coordinate 35,616 downwards.
TGTATAACAGATCCTTAATTGTTATTGCCATAGGTAATCCATTAAAACTTCCCATTACTTTGGACAGAGTCAAAGAAATTCCAATTCCGGATCCGGGATGTTCCACCGCAGGAGACTGGCGTCCATGGGGATTGAAATACAAGTATGGAAAATTGCATGTAGGCGGAGTGTGTTCTGCTGAATCCACACAAAAGCGGGATGATCTTAAGGCAATTGTTTACACCTTTGAAAGTGGAGCGTTTACAGAAATTGTTTCATTTGATTTGAATTACATAAAAGGGAGTTTATATGATGTGCATTGTAATTATTTCAGACCCTGGACCTTTGACTTTTATGGTGCACATTTGAATGGCGAGGTAGTATGTGGTCCTGTACCAATATTGTCTGATATTGAATTTGATTCAGATGGTAATATGATTTTAGCTTTAGGTGATCGCTATGGTTATCAAACAGGAGGAAGAGATTACGGGACAAAGTCAAATGATAATTTTCGATATTTAACTTTTGCCGGAGGAGATGTTTTAAGACTTTTTCAACTGAAAGGAAATTATTTATTGGAGCAAAATGCAACCTCAGGATTTTATACCACTCTTGGGGCCAACAATGGCCAGGGAATTTGTGATGGAGAATTTTATTATCAGGATGGATTTTCCGGACATCAGGAAGGTGCCTTAGGGGCCCTAGCAGTGCATCCAAGTTACAACACTGTTTTGTCTACACTTATGGATCCAAGTAGCGTGTGGTCTAATGGTTGGAGTCAACTGGATAATTCCAACGGTACTAAAAAAGTGAACTATAATATTTTTTCCGGAGAGAATGGAACATTTGGAAAGTCATCCGGATTGGGAGATATTGAATTACTCATCGGTTCTTCTCAAACCAAAGGCATTGGCGTTTCGATTGGAAATTACATTTGGAGTGATGCAGATCAGGATGGGATCCAGGATCCTGGTGAAAAACCATTGGAAAAAATCCCAGTGCAACTATATGATTCTGCCGGTCAGTTCATTAAAGGTACACTTACGGACGCTAACGGACTATACATCTTCCAAGACCTTGAGCCAACGACAGAATATTTTCTGCAGATTGGTGCAGACTCCGATTATGTCAAAAATGTATTGGTAATTGACAGCGTGCAATATGTTGCAACCACATTCAGGTCAAGAATTAATTTTGGAAATTCAGAAAATGATTCTGATGCATCCAAAAACTTACCACTTCCCAGTTATTTTAATGGCAAGATCGTACTGAATTATAAAACCGGAAAGGAAGGAGAAAATGATTTTTCTCTGGATTTTGGTTTACATTCCTGTTATCCATGGTCTGTGCAAAAAGTGACAATAAGTTTATGTCCAGCAGATTCACTTTTTTTGGGAGGTGTTTGGTTCTCTAAAGAAAAAACATTTGACACAGTAGTCATTCATGGAAATTTGACGGATGTTTGTGATTCTATTCTTGAAGTTAATGTAGAAATACTTCCCCTAACAAATTTCACTTTTAACACCATGATTTGTAAAGGAGATTCAATTACAATTGGCAACACCAATTTTAATGAAGTCAATCATAGTGGGACAGTGATATTGAAAGGAGCAAATCAATTTGGTTGCGATTCAGTTATAGAGGTTTATGTTGGATTTCATCCAATTCCAATGTCAGTTTTTGATACAACCATTTGTTCCGGGGCGAAAATTAACCTTGGTGGCATTACATTTGACAATAGCAATCCCAAAGGACTAATGAAGCTTCTGGGAGTAAGTCAATATGGTTGTGATTCTTTGGTCACGGTTAATTTGGATTTTTACCAAACGCCCTCTTCAATTTTGGATACTACAATTTGTAAAGGTGAAAAAATAACGGTAGGCAATAAAGTATTTAATGAAGCAAATAGCAATGGTAAAGTTATCTTTTCATCTGCCGGTCAGAACGGATGCGATTCTTCTGTTGTCGTAAATGTTTCCTTCTACCCATTGCCAATTGGTGAATTGGATACAATTATATGTTTTGGTGAAAGTATGAAAATTGGAAACACTATTTTCAATGAAGCAAATCAAAGCGGAACGGTGATTTTTCCAGGTGCAAGTCAATATGGTTGTGATTCTGCAACTTTAATAGATCTTAGATTTTATCCCGTTCCTGAAGGGAATTTAGATACTACTGTTTGTGCAGGACAAAGTGTTTCCATCGGGAATACGGTATTTAATGATTCAAAGAGAAACGGTAAGATTATTATTAATAATTCCAGTATTAATGGATGTGATTCCATTGTATCTGTTAATTTGAAATTTTATCCGATACCTGTTTCAAGAATAGATACAGCAGTTTGTCCAGGGGAGAAAATAATCATTGCAGGTAAATCATTTGATGAGCAAGTAGGTTCAGGATTTGTACAATTACCCGGTGCAAGCAGCAGAGGTTGTGATTCTGTAGTTGAAGTAAATCTTAAGATTCGATCAGGGTATTTAAACACTGAAGTGGTAGAAAATTGCAAGGAATATATCTGGCCGGTAAATGGTAAAACTTATAGAAAAAGTGAAGAAATCACCTTAGACTATAAAACCAAATATGGATGTGATTCTGTATACCAATTGAAATTGACCATTTTGCCGGATTACACTTTTTATGACACGCTGTGTGTGTTTGAGAAATATTTTTGGCCTGCAACAAATGAGTTTTATGAAGAAAGTGGATCCTATATATCTAGTTTAAGATCTTCTCAAGGCTGCGATTCACTCCATTTTCTCTATTTGCTGATTCGTAGGAACGATGATGTTTGGGTTCCTAATGTGTTTTCTCCCAATGGGGATGGTGTGAATGACAAGCTATCGGTATTTTCCAGTCCTGAAGTAAAGAAGATAGACAATTTCATGATTTTTGACAGATGGGGGGAAATGGTTTATAGTCTAAGAAATTTTCTTCCAAATGATCCTCAACTTGGGTGGGATGGAAATTTTAGAGGTCGTGAGTCCAGTCCTGCTGTATATGTTTATTTGGTTGAATGGCGTGACAAAGCAAATGAAAGTCATAAAATTTCTGGAGATGCAACATTGGTGCGCTAAATTGGATTTAAAAGTTATCAATGATTTTTTTTGATCCTGCAATAAAAATCGTAAGGCTATATGAAAAATTTATTTTAGCAATCTATTTATTTGGTTTGTATTGAAATTTTGAAATGAGATTTTCAATAATTATTCAACAGGCATTTTTAGGAATTTGGTGGAATGCTATTTGATTTCAAAATGATTATATTCTTTTTATGGTTTAAAGACTTATGGATTTGAAGTTTACTTTTGATTGCTTTTTAAAAATTAATGATTGCAACCTTTACTCATAAAATTATTATAAATGGTTTGTAAAATTCAACGTTCTGAATCCATGGTATTTTTCTTGAGAATCTTTGTCTTGTCAGAAGCAATTCTTTGAAATCAATTATGCCTTTTAATGTTTTGCATAATTGAATAGTATTAACTTTGCAAACAAAGAATTAATCTGATTTGAATAAAGTATTGATCATTGACGATGAAGACAAGCTTAGAACCTTGTTGGCTAGGATAATTGGTCTGGAAGGTTTTTTGGTTACTGAGGCTCCTGATTGTAAGTCCGCAAATAAAAAATTGGAGGCAGCGGATTTTGATGTAGTGTTATGCGATGTGAGATTGCCGGATGGAAATGGTGTGGAGTTTGTCAAAAGTGTAAAAAGCAGATTTCCGCTAACTGAGGTAATACTGTTGACCGCTCATGGTAATATAAATGATGGGGTACAGGCGATTAAAAATGGCGCATTTGACTACATTACTAAGGGAGACGACAATAATAAAATAATACCCTTGCTTTTCAGGGCAATGGAAAAGGTGGAATTGGCTAAAAGAGTAAAGCATTTAGAGAAGCAATTGGGTGATAAGCACAGCTTTAATAACATTGTAGGCACATCCAAAGCCATCCAAAAATCTATTGAGCTCGCTAGAAAAGTGACGGAGACGGATACAACAGTTTTGCTTACTGGGGAAACCGGCACAGGAAAAGAAATTTTTGCACAGGCTATTCATCAGGAGAGCAAGCGAAAGCAAAAAAGTTTTGTGGCCATAAATTGTTCTGCATTTAGCAAAGATTTATTGGACAGTGAAATGTTTGGGCATAAGGCCGGTTCATTTACAGGGGCACACAATGATCAAAAAGGGCTGTTTGAAGAGGCCAACAATGGGACTATTTTTTTAGATGAAATCGGTGAAATGCCCTTGGATCTTCAAGTCAAATTACTACGGGTGATTGAAACCGGAGAATTTTTGAAAATTGGCGAAAGCAAGCCAACCAAAGTAAATGTTCGAATTATAGCAGCGACGAATCGTGATTTACAGAATGAGATAAATGCAGGGCATTTCAGGCAGGATTTATTTTATCGAATCTCTGTATTTCAGATTCATTTGCCTGCCCTTCGGGAGAGAATTTCAGATATTGAACTTTTAGCAAATTACTTTCTCAAGATATATTCAACCAGAAACAATAAAAAAATTAATCACATTTCAAATGATTTTTTAGAATCTTTAAAGCATCATCCTTGGAATGGCAACATTAGAGAACTTAAAAATATTATAGAAAGAAGTGTAATATTAACCAGTGGAGATACTCTTGATCTGGACTCACTTCCACAAGAATTTCATCAAATTACATTGCACAGTAAGCAAAGTCAACTTTCTGCTTTCGATCTGGCGAGTGCGGAAAAAATACATATACAGAAAGTACTAAACTATACTAACGGTAACAAAACCAGAGCAGCTGAGTTACTTAATATTGCTCTAACCACCTTGTACAGGAAAATTGAAGAGTATAAAATTAGTTAAACCATAGCAAAATGCTATGGTGAAGGCTGTCATTTTGAAAGGGATTTAGAACTGTCTTTTTCTAAATAATTATATATTGTATTGAATTACAGTGAGTTTGATACAGGGATCACTTTTTGGATTATAATTTGGACTGTCTAAATAGAATTATTTATATCTCAATTATGGAAACCAGGAAAGGTTCAAAACACATTTATAATCAAATCCAAAAATTTGCCGAGGATACAATTTTCTTTATAAAAAATGGTAATCTTAAAGAAGTGAAAAATTGTCTGCTGAAAATGGAGACAATATTCAAATCCAGTTCCACAGAAATTAGAGATGCCATAGCTATTGAATATGTTTATTCTGTATCTATTTTATTGGAGATTTATCATTATGATGTGAAGGAATTTTTTCCTAGTACATTGAAATTTGAATATGATAAACAAATCTATTCACCAGGCTTATAGAACAAAAACTCTACAATGGCATAAAATTCATTGTGGGATAAATAGGAAAAATGTTTAATTAAAAAAATGAGTTTATAATGATGACTATTTTATTCTTAATAATTGGAATTACGGGCTTTATAATATTTTTTAAACTAATTGATTTCTTTGAAAAAATTTGAAACCATGATATTATTATTCTTTGTCTCCTTGGCTGTATTCGCTTATATGTGCTATGTGTTGCTTAAACCAGAAAAATTTTAACAAATGAACGCAGAAATTATTGGTGTAATATTGATGTTTTTGATTGTAGTGGTATTAGCCATACCACTTGGAAGATATATTGGAAAGATCATTAATTACGAACCCACTTGGTTTGATTGGTTGTTTGGTCCATTGGATAAGTTATTTTTCAAATTGGCCGGGATAGACCCATCCAGGGAAATGAACTGGAAACAACATTTGGTTGCCTTGTTAACCATCAATGTATTTTGGTTCATTCTTTCAATGATGGTACTGACCAATATGGCATGGTTGCCACTTAATCCTGACCAAAACCCAAGTATGAGTCCAGATTTGGCATTCAACACTTCTGTAAGTTTTGTCACCAACACCAACCTTCAACACTATTCCGGTGAAACTGGCATATCTTATCTTGGCCAACTTATTCTTATGCTTTGGCAATTTATCAGTGCCGGTACCGGAATTGCAATTGCAGTGGTGGTCTTTGTTGCCATGAAGGAAAAGACATTATCCACATTGGGAAATTTTTATTCCTATTTTATTAGAAGCTGTACGAGGATTTTATTGCCTTTAGCTTTTGTAGTGTCAGTATTATTAGTATTCAATGGAGTTCCTATGAATTTTGAAGGGAAGGATACCATGATCAGTTTGGAGGGAGATACCGTTCAGGTAAGCAGAGGTCCAGTAGCTGCATTTGTTGCCATAAAACATTTGGGCACAAATGGTGGAGGTTTCTTTGGTACAAATTCTGCACATCCTTTAGAAAACCCAAACTACTTTACAAATATTGTAGAGATGGTTACCCAAATGCTTATACCAATAGCATTGATTTTTGCACTTGGATTTGTAACAAAAAGGCGCAGATTATCTTGGATGATTTTTGGTGTAATGACCGTAGGTTTTTTATTACTTTCTATTCCTACTATTTATTTTGAAATGCAAGGTAACCCTGCACTTTATAAAATGGGCATCTCTCAAGAAATGGGAAGTATGGAAGGCAAGGAAGTTCGTTTTGGTTCTGTTGCATCGGCCTATTGGAGCATTGCAACTACTGTAATTTCAACCGGTAGTGTGAACGCCATGCATGATAGTTTTACACCAATAAGTGGTATGAATCAAATGATTGCCATGATGATAAATTCCTTTTATGGGGGTTGTGGTGTAGGGATATTGAATTTTTACATTTTTATTATTCTTGCTGTCTTTATAAGTGGTCTAATGGTGGGAAGAACACCTGAATTTCTTGGCAAAAAAGTGGAGGCTAAGGAAATGAAAATAGCCATGATCATTGCACTACTGCATCCATTTCTTATCTTAGTTGGTACTGCCTTAGCTACTGCATTTCCAAATTTAACATCTTCTACTTTAAGTAATCCTAATTTTCATGGATTTAGTCAAATGCTCTATGAATTTACTTCATCCAGTGCCAACAATGGCAGTGGTTTTGAAGGTCTTGGAGATAATACCCCTTTTTGGAATATAACGTGTGGTATTTTAATGTTGTTGGGAAGATACATTCCAATCATTGGACCCGTAGCTATTGCAGGTATTTTGGCAAGTAAAAAATACATACCTGAAGGAAATGGAACTCTAAAAACCGATACGGCAACTTTTGGCTTAATGGTATTTGCAGTAATAGCAATTGTAGCAGCATTGGCTTTCTTTCCTGTTTTGACCCTTGGTCCAATTGCAGAATATTTTTCAATGATTAAATAATTTAATAAAAATGACAAAAAGTGCATCTTTATTTCAAAAGGATCTGATGCGTGAAGCATTTAAGCATTCTTTTCTAAAACTTAATCCAATTAAAATGTACCGAAATCCTGTAATGTTTACGGTGGAGATAGGTACAGGTGTTATGTTTTGTGTTTGCTTGTGGATATTGGCAGGTGAGAAATCTCAAGGTAGTATCATCTATAATTTTTTCATATTTCTGGTTTTATTGCTTACCTTATTATTTGCTAATTTTGCGGAAGCTATTGCAGAAGCCAGAGGAAAAGCACAGGCAGATAGTTTGAGAAAGACAAGAGAAGAAACACCGGCCAAAAGAATTTCCGCTATAGGAAAAATTCATTCTGATGAAGTACAAATTATTCCTTCATCACAATTGCAAAAAGGTGATTTGTTTTTTTGCAAAGCTGGTGATATCATTCCGATGGACGGTGAAATTGTGGAAGGCTTAGCCACAATTGACGAAAGTGCTATTACTGGTGAAAGTGCACCTGTTATTCGTGAAGCAGGCGGTGATAAAAGTTCGGTAACCGGCGGAACAAAAGTCTTGAGTGATGGCATTCAGGTAAGAGTTACCACCGAAGCAGGGGAAAGTTTTTTGGATAAAATGATTTCCTTAGTAGAGGGAGCAAGCCGACAAAAAACACCCAATGAAATTGCCTTAACCATCTTGTTGGCGGGGTTCACCTTAGTATTTATCATAGTTACCATCACGCTCAAACCTTTTGCAGATTATTCCAATGCACCGATTACCATTGCAGCATTCATTTCGCTATTTGTTTGCTTAATTCCTACTACAATTGGTGGGCTACTCTCAGCGATTGGGATTGCAGGAATGGATAGAGCATTAAGAGCAAACGTAATCACAAAAAGCGGTAAAGCAGTAGAAACAGCTGGGGATGTTGATGTATTATTGTTAGACAAAACCGGAACGATAACCATTGGAAACAGAAAGGCAACAAACTTCTATCCTGCAAATGGAATCGAAGAAAAGCACTTTATAAAATGCGCAGTATTGAGTTCAATAAGTGATGATACCCCGGAGGGAAAGTCTATTGTTGAATTATCTAAATTAAACCCTTCTGATTTTACTTTAGAAAATGCAAGATTTATCAAATTTACTGCCGAGACAAGGAGTTCAGGAATTGATTTTGCAAACTACCGGATTAGAAAAGGTGCATCCGATGCCATTCAGAAATTATCAGAAAAATCCGGATACACCTTTCCTTCAGACACTGCCGATAGGGTAAAAATCATTTCCAGTAATGGAGGAACACCATTAGTAGTTTCTGAAAATGAAAAGGTGATTGGTGTAGTAGAATTGCAGGACATCATTAAACCTGGTATTCAAGAGCGATTCGAGCGTTTACGTAAAATGGGTATTAAAACGGTTATGGTTACCGGTGACAATCCTTTGACCGCAAAATTTATTGCTGATAAGGCTGGCGTAGATGATTTTATTGCAGAGGCTAAACCGGAAGATAAAATGAATTATATCAGAAAAGAACAATCAGAGGGCCGCCTGGTAGCAATGATGGGTGATGGAACCAATGATGCACCGGCATTGGCACAAGCAGATGTCGGCGTAGCAATGAACAGTGGAACACAAGCAGCGAAGGAAGCCGGTAATATGGTAGATTTAGACAATGATCCCACCAAGCTCATAGAAATAGTCGAAATCGGCAAACAATTATTGATGACCAGGGGAACGCTTACCACCTTTAGTATTGCCAATGATGTAGCAAAATATTTTGCCATCATACCAGCACTTTTTATTGTAGCTATTCCATCACTGCAAGGTTTAAATATTATGAATTTGCACAGCCCGGAAAGTGCAATACTATCCGCAGTAATTTTTAATGCGATCATTATTCCGATGCTTATACCATTGGCTTTGAAAGGCGTGGAGTATAAACCTATCGGAGCTAGTGCATTGTTGCGTAGAAATTTGTTGATATATGGCTTAGGTGGTGTAATCATTCCATTTATCGGCATTAAAGCCATTGACCTCTTAGTTTCAATATTCATTTAATAAATCTCCTTTCATGAAAAGTAATATCATTCCAGCCATTCGATTAACATTAGTTTTCCTGGTATTCTTCAGTGGCATTTACACAATTGCAGTTTATGGTGTTTCAAGACTTGCACCCAGTAGTATGTCGTTCTCAAAAACCAACAATGGTTATTATGAAAACCTCGGCCAAAATTTTACCAGCGACAAATATTTTCATTCCCGGCCTTCTGCAGTGGGGTATAATGCAGCTGGTTCCGGCGGTAGCAATAAAGGTTCAAGTAATCCTGACTATTTAGCTGAAGTTCAGTTGAGAATAGATTCTTTTTTGGTTCACAATCCCGATATTAAGAAAGAAGACATTCCTTCTGATTTAGTTACTGCAAGTGGTAGTGGACTTGACCCCAATATATCTGTGCAAGGAGCAAAAGTGCAGGTGAAACGTATTTCTAAAGTTCGCAACTTAAGTGAAAACACAATCCATCAACTTATTGCACACCACACTGAAACACCTTTTTTAGGATTATTTGGTACAGAAAAAATTAATGTGCTTAAATTAAACCTTGATTTAGATAATTTGAAATAAAAAACAAAATTAAAGCAATGAAAAGAATTCTTATCACATTACTTACCTTTTACACAGTAAGCACGTTTGCACAGGTGGACAACTCAAAAAACCCACTATCTATTAGCGGATATTTGGAAACTTACTACGCTTATGATTTTGGAAACCCTGACAATCATAATCGCCCGGGGTTTGCTTACTCATTTAATAGGCATAACGAAGTAAACATGAATTTGGGTTACATAAAGGCAGGCTACCAAACTGATAAAGTAAGAGCAAATCTCGCATTAATGACAGGTACCTATGCAAATGCAAATCTTGCAACAGAGCAAGGGGTTTTGAAAAACATATTTGAAGCGAATGCAGGTGCTAAATTATCCAAAAATGAAAATCTTTGGATAGACGCTGGAATATTTTCTTCCCATATTGGTTTTGAAAGTGCAATTGGAAAAGATTGCTGGAATTTAACAAGGAGTATATTAGCAGACAACACGCCATACTATGAAAGTGGTGTTAAACTCTCGTATACCAGCAAAAATGAAAAATGGTTTGTAAGTGGATTAATCTTGAATGGTTGGCAGCGCATTCAACGGGTCGAAGGAAACAATTTGCCGGCTTTTGGTCATCAGTTGACTTTTAAACCCAATTCGAAATGGACACTCAACAGCAGTTCTTTTGTAGGAAGTGATACACCGGATAGTATCAGACAGTGGCGTTATTTCCATAACTTATATGGCATTTTCCAGATGAATAATAGATTTGGTTTGACATTTGGATTTGATGTTGGGGCGCAGCAAAAATCAAAAAACAGTACAGAATACAATACTTGGTATTCACCCGTTGTGATAGCCAGATTCTCAGTAAATGACAAATTTAATGTAGCTGTAAGAGGAGAATATTATAGTGATAAAAATGGAGTGATCATTGGTACAGGAACACCCAATGGTTTTAAAACATTTGGTTACTCTGCAAATTTGGATTATAAGATATCTGATCTATTATTGTGGAGAATTGAAGCCAGAGGTTTCAGTAGTAAGGATGAAATATTTAACTTAGAACAGAAACCAAGTAAAGTTAATTACTTTGTAACTTCATCTTTTGCAATTTCTTTCTAAATGAGCGATAAGGATAAAACAGTCCAACATTTTTTAAATTTAATTAAAAAGTCCAGAAGAGGAAAATTTAAAATTTATATCGGAATGAGTGCCGGTGTAGGGAAGACTTATAGGATGTTGCAAGAGGCACGAACTTTGATGAAGAACGGAATAGACGTAAAAATTGGATTTATTGAAACACACAACCGAAAAGAGACACATGATCTTTTGGAAGGTTTGCCTTTGGTACCCAGAAGAAAACTTTTCTATAAGGGAAAGGAATTGGAAGAAATGGATGTCCAGGCAATTATTAATTTGCGACCTGAAGTAGTTATTATTGATGAGCTTGCTCATACAAACATAGAGGGAAGTAAGAACGAGAAGAGATGGCAGGATGTCATGGAAATTTTAGAAGCTGGCATAAATGTTATTTCAGCAGTGAATATTCAGCATATAGAAAGTCTAAATGAAGAAATAAAATCTATAACAGGAATTGAAGTCAAAGAGCGTATTCCGGATAGCGTGTTGGGGCAAGCCGATGAAGTAGTAAATATTGATTTGACTGCGGATGAATTAATCCTTAGGTTGAAGGAGGGGAAAATTTATCATCCGGATAAGGTTGAAACGGCGCTCAGAAATTTTTTTAAAAGTGAACACATTCTTCAATTGCGCGAATTGGCACTAAAAGAAGTTGCATCTCAGGTAGAAAGAAAGGTTGAAACAGAGGTTACAAAACCAAATGCTTTAAGGCATGAACGATTTTTAGCTTGCATCAGCAGTACAGATAAAACCGCTAAAAACGTAATTCGCAAAACATCCAGACTGGCCAATTATTATCACAGCAAGTGGTATGTTTTGTATGTACAAACGCCTAAGGAAAGTCCGGACAAAATTGCCTTGGACAAACAGCGCCATCTCATCAATAATTTTAAGTTAGCGACTGAGTTGGGTGCAGAAATTATCAGAGTAGAGAGCTCATCAGTTTCAAAAGCAATCATTGATATGGCCAGTGAAAGAAATATAACCACCATTTGTATTGGAAAGCCTCACATCAGTCTGTGGAGAATAATTTTGGCTACCAATATATTCAATAAGTTGTTAAAGCAGCTCAGTGCAAATAGCATAGACCTTATTATTTTATCATAACTATGAAAATTAAAACCAAACTGACATTAAGTGTGGGTCTATTATTTATCCTAATAATTTTCCTGAGTCTTGTAGGAGTACGATATATGTATGCCTTGAAATCAGACACAGATAATATTTTATTAGCCAACTATAATTCCCTAAAATATTCCAGAAATATGTTAAGTGCTTTGGAACAAGATTCTTCCAAAGCTATTGATTTTTTTGAACGTAATTTGGTTGAACAAGAGACTAATATTACCGAGGTTGGTGAACAGGAAGCAACTTCAAATTTAAGAACTGATTTTAACTTTTATAAAACGAATTTGTCAGACACGCTCATTTTGTCCCAAATCCGGGAAGGAATTTTTAGAATCATGGACTTGAATATGGAAGCCATTCAGAGGAAAAGCCAAATAGCCAAGATAACAGCAGATAGTGCGGTATTTTGGATAGCGCTGACCGGAACACTTTGTTTTTTAATTGCTTTTATTTTACTCATTAACCTGCCATCCAGCATTGCAAATCCGATCAGTGAGCTTACAGAAAGCATTCGGCAGATTGCAGCTGAGAATTATTCTGAACGGGTCAATTTTGAAAGCCATAGTGAATTTGGAGAACTGGCCAAATCTTTTAATACCATGGCAAAAAAATTAGAAGAGTACAGTAACAGCAATATGGCCAATTTGATGATGGAGAAAAAAAGAATTGAGACCCTCATCAATAATATGCATGATCCCGTGATCGGCGTCGATGAAAAACTAAAAGTTTTGTTTGCAAATGAAGAAGCAATAAAAATTATAGGGATAAAGTCTGAAGATTTAATCGGCCATTTTGCACAAGATTTAGCATTGACCAATGATTTAATCAAAACACTTATCTTTGATTTAGTTAATGTTAAGAGTAAATCCGAACATAGTGAGAAGACAATAAAAATTTACTCCAACAATAAGGAATGTTATTTTGAAAAAGAAGTATTGCACATTTCAATTACTCCAACGGGAGAAGAAACCACAGAGTTAATAGGTCATGTAATCTTATTGCGTAATGTAACTACATATAAAGAGCTTGACTTTGCCAAAACCAATTTTATAGCTACAGTGTCCCATGAGTTTAAAACGCCGATTTCTTCTATAAAGATGAGTGTGCAATTGTTGGAAAATCAAAAAATTGGTGATTTAAATGAAGAACAAAAAAACTTACTGGACAGTATAATGGAAGATGCGAATAGATTGCTGAAAATTACCAGCGAACTTTTGAATATGACTCAGGTTGAGACTGGAAATATTCAATTATCTATTCTGCCAACAGATCCAAAAGAAATTTTGTCCTATGCCATAAACGCGACTAAAACACAGGCAGACCAAAAATTGATAAAAATGGTTGTCTCTTGTCCTGAGAATATTCCTTTGGTGTATGCCGATATGGAGAAATCTGCCTGGGTTTTGACAAATCTATTATCCAATGCCATAAGGTACTCCTACGAACATTCTTCTGTATTCCTGAATGTTGCCATGATTCAGGACAAAGTTGAAATTTCGGTAAAAGACACTGGATTAGGTATTGCACCACAGTATAGAGATAAAATTTTCGATCGCTACTTTAGAATACCCGGAAGCAACAAGGAAGGGACCGGACTTGGATTGGCCATCAGTAAGGAATTTGTTGAAGCTCAGGGAGGAAGTATCACAGTGGACTCTGAGTTTGGGTCTGGCAGTAACTTTAAAGTTATTTTTAATAAATTGACTTAGGGTATATCATAGTGTTCTTATTTCACACTTTATCTTCTATTTAATCTAAGGACGTTTAAAGTGTTGACTTTATACTTTGTTAATTAAGGGTTTAACCCATATTCTTTATAAGGTTGACCTGCCCTTAGGTTTTGAATGCACAAATCACAAGATTTTGGAAAATTGCATTTTTTTTTAAAATAATTTGCAACTACGAAGAGATTCGTATTACATTTGTAAAAAAAATAAATCAAATGTATAAAATTGTCTGCTCCGTGTTCCTTGTTGTAATGGTCAATATTCTTATTGCCCAGGAATTACCCAATAAAATAAACAACTACAATTTCCAGGTCGTCAAAATGTTAGACCGCACTGGAGTTAAAAATCAAAATAAGAGTGGAACCTGCTGGATCTTTTCGACTCATTCTTTTCTGGAATCAGAGCTGATGCGAATGGGTAGGGGAGAATTTAATTTAAGTGAGATGTACATTGCCCGTGCCGGGTATTTGGAGAGGGGAGAGAATTACGTACGCAGACAGGGATCTACTGCATTTGGTCAAGGTGCAGAAAATCATGATGTCATGAGAATTTTTGATGAATATGGTTTGGTGCCGGAGGAAGCTTATGCCGGTTATCCTGATGGCCAGGACAAACCTATTCATGGAGAGATGGAAGCAGTATTGAAGGCAATGGTGGAAGCTATGGTTAAACTTCCTGATGGTAAACTTTCTCCAAATTGGAAGAAAGTCTATCAGGGTGCTGTGGATGGATATTTTGGAACACCTCCGGCTAATTTTACCTTCAAAGGTAAAAGTTATACCCCTCAATCATTTGCCGGCAGTCTGGGAATAAACTCCGGAGATTACATAGCGCTGACTTCCTTTACTCATCAGCCAATGAACAAACCATTTATTCTTGAAGTGGCGGATAATTGGTCCAATGGAATGTTTTATAATATTGCCTTGGATGAATTGGTTAATTCTGTAGATCAGGCTTTGAAAAACGGGTATTCTGTTTTATGGGCAACCGATGTAAGTGAAAAATCTTTTTCAGCAAAGAACGGCATTGCTATTAATCCTTATATGGCCTGGGAAGATATGTCGGATGCTGAACGGGATAGTCTTTGGAAATCTCCACATCCTGAAAAATATGTAACACAGGAAGAGCGGCAGATTGGATTTGACAATTTGAGTACAACGGATGATCATGGGATGCACATTGTCGGTATCATGAAAGATCAAAATGGAACAGAATATTATGTTGTAAAAAATTCCTGGGGAACTTCTGTTAATAAACTTACCGGTGGATACATTTATGTTTCCAAGGCCTATTTCCGCAATAAGACCATGTCCGTAATGTTAAATAAAAATGCTTTAGGCAAAGAGTTGAAATCCAAACTTGGCTTTTAGATTAAAAGGAAGCAAAGTAAAATACAATGATAAATGTGCTTTATTATATAGTTACTTATGGAAACAATATAATAAAGCACAAATCATAATCTATAATTGTTGAAGCTTTTGAAAGATTGCCGGCAATTCGGTATCTGTAATTGTTGCGTCTTCCTTACAAATATCCATCAAGAGATCATCTTGCTTTCTTCCTTGCGTCATCGCCTCATGGTAACTCACATCAGGCCTGAAGGTCACCAATGCATATTTCGAAAAATAGTTTGGAAACATTTTTTCAAGACGAGATTCCAATGATTTCTTTTTTTGAAAAATGGGATCTCCGACTTTATCTCTCATTTCAATAAAATTGTCTTCAGCAAGATCTGAGATGGCATCAGAATTTATTTTTCTAAGTTCGGTAAACTTTGCAAATAATTCCTCGCCTTCCAAATTCTGATCCAGCAATTTATCCAGCACCACTACATCTTCAAAACCACAGTTCATGCCTTGTCCATAAAATGGAATGATCGCATGAGCGGCATCCCCCAGCAACAACATTTTATCTTCGTAATACCACGGATCGCATTTTACGGAATATAAATGTCCGGTCGGATGATCAAAAAATTCCTTTTTTAAATCAGGGATTAATGGAATAGCATCCCTGAAATATTTTTGATAATATTGTTGTACATCCTCTTGCGTGACTAATTGTTCCAGGCTGTCTGCACCTTTATAACTGATGAATAAAGTTGCTGTAAAAGTAGCGTCCGGATTGGGAAGCGCAATCATCATGAAATTACCTCTAGGCCAAATGTGTAAGGCATTTTTATCCAATCTGAAAGAACCATCTGAACCAGGAGGAATCGTTAATTCTTTATATCCATAGTTCTGAAAAAATTGTTTGTAGTTAAATCTGATTTGCGCACTCAGATTCATCAGTTCTTTTCTTGCCGCTGAATTTGCGCCATCGGTTGCAAGTAAAGTAGCGTTTTCTTTTCTTATAATTTGTCCATAATTTGTTTGAAACTGGCAAGTTCCAGTCTGTGCATCCCATCCAATCAATCTGGTGTTAAAATGTATGGTAGAACCGGGTATTTTTTCCAGCGCATCCATGAGGTAAACGTTAAGCGTACGGCGGCTGATCGAATTTATACATTCACCCGGACGTTCACTATAACTTTGGAACAATAAATGTCCTTCCAGATCATGAATCATCCTGCCCTTCATTTGGACTGCATGGGAAAGGATTTCTTTTTCCAGACCTACAATTTTTAATCCGCCAATACCGCGATCTGAAAGAGCAAGGTTGATGGAACGCCCCGCTGACATTTCAGTTTTTCGCATGTCCGGTCTAGATTCGTATATGCTTACTTTATATCCCCGTTGAGCCAATCTTAATCCTAATAGACTGCCAACCAATCCTGCACCTGCAATGATGATTTCTTTATTTTTCATGGATATACACTTTTGCCAAATATGAACTTAAATAACTATTTAACCAGAATATTTTTTAAGGATTGATACAAATTCCAGGCATCTTCATAGGAATTATACAAAGGCACCGGTGCAACTCGGATGACATCCGGTTCCCGCCAATCTGCAATGATATGTTTCTCCGATAATTGTTTGTAAATGCGCTTATCGCCATCTTTAATCTGAATGGATAGCTGACAACCTCTTTCATCTTCTGATGCTGGGGTAAGAATGCGTATAGATGGATGGTCTATGGATTCAATTATTTGGCGAAGATAATTGTGTAGCCTTATTGATTTATGGCGAAGCGAATTCATACCGGCCCTTTGGAAAATTTCCAGCGATGCCATGAGACTGGCCATGGGTAATATTGGAGGGTTACTGAGTTGCCAACCTTCTGCGCCGCTCATCAACTTTAGGACAGGAGACATTTTAAAGCGATTGGTTTTGTCATGTCCCCACCAGCCGGCAAAGCGAGGGAGTTCAAAAGATTCTGCATGTCTTTCATGTACAAAACATCCGGAAAGACCTCCGGGGCCTGAGTTCAGATATTTATAACTGCACCAGACAGCAAAATCAGGTCCGTCTTCATGTAAATTTAACAACAGGTTTCCGGCACCATGCGCCAGATCAAAACCTACTTTGCAACCATGCGAATGTCCCAATTCCGTAATAAACTTTATGGGGTAGGCTTGTCCTGTATAATAGTTTACGGAACCAATCAGAATGAGCGCAATCTCTTCACCATGCATTTTGATGGTTTGCTCAATTTTTTCTTTGGAAATGTAGACCTCGCCCTCATCAGGTGTCAGAATGATCAGACTTTCCTCCGGGTCATAACCATGGAATTTGATCTGTGAATCCACGGCATAACGGTCTGAAGGAAACGCGCTGTATTCAATAAGAATTTTATGACGTTTTGGAGTAGGAACATAGAAGGATACCATCATCAGATGAAGGTTTACAGAAAGTGTGTTCATAACCACCACTTCTGAAGATTTTGCCCCAACTATTTCTGCCATAGGTTCGGTCAGAAATTCATGATACCTCACCCAGGGAAATTGTGCCATTTCATGTCCGTGAACGCCATGCTTTGCCCAGTCATCCAATTCTCGATTCACATAATTTCTGGCATTGTTTGGTTGTAAACCGAGAGAATTGCCACAGAAATAGTGGTAAGGAATTCCATTTTCATCAGAAGGAAAACTGAATTCTTTTCGGTAGCCGCTTAGTGGGTCCTGCTGGTCAAGTTGCTGATAATCGTTAAGCATAGGAGCGAATAGATTAAGTTATTACTGCAAATGTACAGAAAGGAAATTGATGTGTGTGGCACTAACACATGATAAATAATTATAATATATTATAATTTGAATGTAATTTTGTTACATGGATTGGGTCAGTGCAATAAAAGGTTTTAAAGCTTATCTTCAGTTGGAGCGTTCATTATCTGCCCATTCACTGGATGCATATTCAAGGGATGTGGCGAAACTTTCTATGTTTGCTGCCGAAGAATTAGACCATAAAGGGCCGCTAAAAATAGAATTGCAAGATCTGTTGCAATTTATTGGCTGGTTAAATAAAGTTCAGTTGGACAGCAGATCCCAGGCCCGGATATTATCCGGAGTGAGGGCTTTTTATAAATTTCTTTTAGTGGAAGATTTATTGAACGATGATCCCACAGAATTACTCGAAGGTCCCAGACAGGCAAAATATTTACCTGACTTTCTAAGTGTTGAGGACGTTGATCGGGTCTTCGAGGCAGTTGATCTGAGCGAAGACAAGGGGCACAGAGACAGGGCAATTTTAGAGACCTTGTATGCCTGTGGGCTAAGGGTAAGCGAATTAGTTAACGCTAAATGGTCGGACCTCATGGAAGATCTGGGAATTCTTAAAGTTATTGGAAAGGGAAACAAGGAGAGGTTAGTTCCGATAGGAGAGCAAGCGCTGCATCAATTGTTTATTTATAAAGAAGGTTTCAGAAGAACTCTTCCGGTCATAAAAGGTCATGAGGATTTTATTTTTCTGAACAAATTTGGTAAAAAATTATCCAGAATTACTGTGTTTAGTTTGGTGAAGGCCTATGTTGCCAAAGCAGGGATACATAAAAGTGTCAGTCCCCATACTTTCAGGCATTCGTTTGCAACACATCTGGTTGAAGGTGGGGCAAGTCTTCGTCTGGTGCAGGAGATGCTTGGTCATGAATCCATTACCACCACAGAGATTTACACGCATTTGGATATACATTATTTGAGGGATACGATCCTGCGTTACCACCCAATGAATCAATTACGAGAGCCGGTTCAATAATTTGATTTTATTGAAATAAGCTCCAGAAATTCATCAAAGATTTCAAATCCCGGATGGATTTTATTGGATATTTTAAGTAATCGGACTTGAATTTTAAGAGTACAGCTATATTTGAGCCGATTTTTAACATTTAATCTGGATAATGTCTAACACAGCTCATTCTCATAAACTAAGTGCTGCAGGTTTATTAATCACCCTTGGAATAGTGTTTGGGGATATTGGAACTTCACCATTGTATGTTATGCAAGCCATAACAAAGGGGAAGGTTATTTCTGAAGAATTAGTGCTCGGAGGGGTTTCTTGTGTGTTTTGGACACTGTTGTTATTGACTACACTTAAGTATGTCTATTTAGCTTTAAATGCGGATAATAAGGGAGAAGGTGGAATATTTGCTTTGTATGCATTGGTTAGAAGGTACAAGAACCCTTATGTAATTTACCCGGCCATCATTGGTTGTGCTACATTGATTGCGGATGGATTTATCACGCCACCTATATCGATTTCATCTGCCATTGAAGGTTTGGTTATTCTTTATCCGGACATAAAAACAGTCCCCATCGTAGTTACCATTATTGTTGGAATATTTGTTTTCCAACAAGTAGGCACCCAGGTAGTAGGAAAAACGTTTGGCCCTGTAATGCTCATTTGGTTTGGAATGCTCGCTATTTTAGGCCTCAATCAGGTAGTTCAACATCCTGAAGTACTGGCCGCTTTGAATCCTTCTTATGCCATCAATTTGCTGGTGAAATATCCAGGGGGGTTTTGGTTGCTGGGTGCTGTATTTTTGTGTACCACCGGAGGTGAGGCATTATATTCTGACTTAGGACATTGTGGAAAAGCGAATATCAGGATTTCGTGGACTCTTGTGATGTTTTGTCTGGTACTCAATTATTTTGGACAAGCCGGTTGGCTGATTGGTAATTTGAATGGTCAGGCCATACAATCGGATACTAAAATTTTCTATGAATTAATGCCGGATTGGTTTTTACCAATTGGAATTGGAATTGCTGCTGTTTCTACAGTGATTGCCTCGCAAGCATTGATTTCGGGTGTTTTCTCTCTGGTGAATGAAGCAATGAAAATGCACCTTTGGTTCCGAATGAAAGTCAATTTTCCTTCAACTCTTAAAGGGCAAATTTATATTCCTGGTATCAATTGGTTTCTAATGTTTGGATGTATAGCAGTGCAATTGATTTTTCAAAACTCCGAACACATGGAAGCTGCATACGGAATGGCCATAATTTTGAATATGTTGATGACTACATTATTGCTGGCCTACTACTACAAGATCAGGTTTCACAGGACATGGCTTGGAATATTAATTTTGGTGGTATTTATTTCCATTGAAATTATATTTTTCCTTTCAAATCTGGACAAGCTGGCTCATGGCGGATGGTTTACCCTGGTCATTGCCGTATTCATCGCCATTTTTGTATTTGTCCTTTACAAAGCCCAGCAAATACGACAGAAGCACACCATGTTTGTCGAATTCAAAAATTACATACCCATACTGCAAGATCTTCAACACGATCAAACCATTCCAAAGGAAGCCAGTCATTTAGTTTATCTGGCACTTGCAGAAGATAAGCGACTCATTGATTCCAATATCATGTACTCTATTTTGCGCAAGCGCCCCAAGCGTGCGGATGTCTATTGGTTTGTACATGTTGAAATCGGAGATGAGCCCTATAAAAAATCTTACCATGTGGATACTATTGTTCCAAAAGAAATATTTTTTATTCACTTAAAATTTGGATTTAAAGTTCCTCATCGTGTGAATGCAATGTTTTATGAAATCGTGGATCAGATGGTAGCCGCAGGTGAGGTGGACACCATAAGTCCTTACCCTTCTCTTAGAAAACACCAGATGCCTTCAGACTTTAAATTTTTATTATTGCACACCAGGGTTTCAGCAGATACTGAATTGAATGCTTTTGAACGTTGGGTGGTAAGATCTTATCGATTAATTAAAAGATTCAGTTTACCTGCCTTTGAAGATTTTGGTTTGGAAGTTTCCAATGTAGAAGAAGAAGTAGTTCCAATATTGGTAGGGCCTAAAGCGGAAATGAAATTGAAGAGAGAAAACAGCAAAATTTTTTAATTCTGTATTGGATTCCAATCAGTTTAAAACCATCTGTCGCAGATTAAAATCAAAATTTAAGATGTCTTACGGTCTGGGCATTGGTGATGAGTTTCTTCAAGGAATCAATCCCAATTTTAAGATGTGTAACTAAAAATTCTTCCGTAACTTTTTTATCACTCTCTTCCGTTTTAACGCCTTCCGGAACCATAGGCATATCGGAGACCAATAAAAGTGCGCCTGCAGGAATTCTATTTTTAAATGATGCAATAAATATGGTTGCGGTTTCCATGTCAATCGCCAGAGCGCGAAGTTCCGCCAGATATTTTTTAAAATCTTTGCGGTGTTCCCATACTCTTTTATTAGTGGTGTAAACGGTTCCGGTCCAATAGTCTTTTTCGTATTCACGAATCGTTGTGGATATGGCTTTTTGTAAAGCAAATGCAGGCAATGCCGGAACTTCAGGAGGTAAATAGTCGTTTGATGTTCCTTCTCCCCTTATTGCAGCAATAGGAAGAATCAGATCCCCGATTTTATTTTTTTTGATTTTCAAACCTCCGCATTTACCAAGGAATAGAACTGCTTTGGGCATGATCGCGGTAAGTAAATCCACTACAGTTCCTGCGTTAGGACTACCCATTCCAAAATTGATGATGGTGATATTATTTGCTGTGGCGTTTTGCATTGGGCGGTCTTTACCATTTATCTTGACCTTATGCCATTTGGAAAACAGATCCACATAATGACTGAAATTGACCAGAATGATGTATTCCCCAAAATCTTTTAATTGGGTACCCGTATATCTGGGTAACCAGTTTTCTACAATCTCCTGTTTGGTCTTCATTCGATAAAGATACTGACCGAATAGAACTTTAGTAAATTCTATCTATGATTTTATTGAACTGCATCGCCTCTCAGCTTGCGAAACCGTTGTCTTGCTTCAATGGCAAGTACACTGCCGCTGTAATCCAGAAACAATTTTTCATAAAGTGACATCGCCTTTTCTTTTTGTGCCAATTGATAATCATAAATTTTTGCCAGTTCAAAAATGGCATTGTCTGCTCTGATTTCCTCTTTATGGTTTTCTATGATCTGGTTGTATTTTTGAATGGCCAAGTCTGTTTTTTTCTGCTTGTTCAGAATGTTGGCCTGCAGATAAAGAACATCATCCAGTAAACTATTTTCTTTATATTCAGAAAGTATACTGTCCAGCATTACCATCGCTTCATCGTATTTGTTTTGAAAAACCTTTAGCTCTGTCTGTGCATAATCAGATAATGCCAAACCAAGGGTATCCTGATTCAGATTGTCCAGAATAAACACCGACATATCGATGGCATCATTACTGATTAAGCGCGTAGTGGCTTGCTTAAGGATGTCAAATTGTTCCTGAGCCCAACTGAAATCTCCCGCAAAATAAGAAAGCCTGGCATTTTTGAATCGTGCCAATTCCCCCAACTGATCTTCCTGAAAATCTTTGTCCACCTGAGAATAAAGCAATGTAGATTCCCATCTTTCACCCTGTATCAGGTAATAGTCTGCAAGATCCAACTTTGCCATTGCTTTGGTATGTGGCTCAATAACGGGGTTCTTAACAATGGAAAGGAGGATTTCAATGGCTTTGTCTACATTATTTAAATACCTTGCCTCTAATTCTGCAAATTCAATCATTATGGGTGCTGCCAATCTGCTGCCGTTGTATTCATTGCTGAATTGTTGGTAATCCGATTCCAGTGCTTTTAAATCTGTGGCAGTGTAATTGTTCTGTTCTACAATTTGTTTACGGCGACTGATCAGCAATTGTCTGTAAGCTTCCAGATAATATCCGCCCGACTGACCGAGGTTTTTTACATAGTCATAACCATCGATTGCGGTCTTGTAGTCTCCTTCATTTGCAGCAATATTCGCTATGTACATGACTCTGGAACCATTTTCACCCGTTCTTTTGTCCAGGGCTTTTCCCTGACGTAGGGCATTGAGAAAATCTTTTGACTGGATAAAAGTCCATTGGAGAATTTCTATCACCGGGATGAAGTCAGGCTTTGATTCCAGTTTTTCATAAAGCAGTGCCTGTAGATCTTTATGCTTATCTGGTTCCAGATAAGCAGCCAGTACATTCTGCAAGCTCATTGAGTTAATACTACCATCTTCTAATCCATCTACATAATATTTCAGCATGGTCATAGTCTCTCCTTTCCTACGGTATAGGTCTGCAAGATTGTAGGTAAAATGAAACTGACCTTTCATTAGTTTTTCTCCCTTTTCGTAGGTGGCAATAGCCAGATCATATTCTGATTGTTCGATGAAAACATTGGCAACCCGGTGGATGCTGATTACATCTGCGGGTAGGTTGTCGAGCGCATACTTATATTGCTTTTCCGATTTACCGGCTTCTCCACGTTTGGCTAACATCTTTCCATATACGATATAAAGGTAGGAGTCCTTTGGTCTGCGGGCTAATTCCTTTTTGACAAGGGCTTCTGATTCTTCTGTTTTACCGAGGGCCTCCATGCAACTTAAGAGGTTAGTAAAATAGGACTCACTTTCCGGGAATTTTTGATAGAGGGATTGGTACAAAGCTGATGCCTTTTCAAACTCTCCATCGCTATAGTATTGCAAGGCAAGTCGGGGGTCCTGGGCATTTACCCAAAGAGGAAACAGCAAAACGACCAAACCAAATAAAAATCTCATGGTGTATTAACTGATTTATGACAAA
Source organism: Candidatus Vicinibacter proximus (assembly GCA_016713905.1). Lineage (NCBI taxonomy): Bacteria > Pseudomonadati > Bacteroidota > Saprospiria > Saprospirales > Saprospiraceae > Candidatus Vicinibacter > Candidatus Vicinibacter proximus. Next base: position 11,887 of record JADJOE010000002.1, on the reverse strand, counting down.
AATAGTTTTTGGAGCGGAATAAATTTGAAGTGTAAAGATAAATACAGAATTCGGCTGTAAAATGTCAAAGATTTCGCAAGCCTACCGGGCTGTAAAGACAACTGGCAAGGTGTATTGTACCCTTACTGCGGTTTGACCCTGAAGACCGGGAGTCCATTTGCGATTCATGCCATTCATGAGCTCGATCACCCGTCTTGCTTCCTGGCCGCAGCCATCACCAATATCCTGAAGTATTTTAATGTTACTGACCGTACCGTTTTTCTCCACAATAAATTGAACCATTACTGTACCCTCCGTTTTATTTTGTACCGCAAGATTTGGATAACGCAGATTGGTTCTCAGGAAATCCCGCAAACTTTTTTCTGCACATTTTCTTCGTTCTGCATAACTGATATCCAGTTGTTCGCATCCCGGAAATAAAGGCATATGACTCACATAACGAAATACTTCCTCTGTTCCGGTACCTTCTCCTGCTTGTCCGGGAGATTCTTCTTTTCCGCTATTCAATCCAGTGTCCTTACTGCTTTCTTCTATCGGAGGAGTTTCCTCTTTGACCACTTTAGGGGTCGAGCTTGCACTAAAGTTTTTATCTTTTTTAACAAGCGTTTTTGGTGGAATGGACTTTGGTTTTTCAGATGATTTAGTTTTGCTTCCTGATGGTTCAGGAATATCAAAATTTGGTGTTCCAATGGAAACTTCCCTCATCAATAAATCCGATTCCTTCAAAGGCTCCTCAGAGTCCCAGAAGGAAACTATTTGAGGCCAAAAAAGAAAAAATAGAATCAACAAAATGGCTATTATGATAGCCCTTGACATATGGTGGGTATAGCGCCTTCTCAACAGGTAAGCACCATAATTTTTGTTGCGTCCTGCAAAGACAATGTCATCCATTTCGAGTCTGGAGATTGGGGGCGATTTTTTTTGCTCAAAACGGTTCATGACAAGAACTTAACGAAATTTATCCGGGCTTCTTACCTGTAAAGCTGATTTTATCATCATTGGTTCAAGTCCTGTTGTGCTGATGGAAAATCGAAAACATTCCATTTGAAAAGGATTAAAGCAAAAAGCACCCCGATAACATTGGCCAGCATATCGAAATAATCAAAACTTCTTCCAAGCAACGTTGCTGCCTGGAATAGTTCCATAAGTAATCCAAGTAAAATCAAAGGGAGACAAGTTCTAAATAATAAACTCCATCCACGGTAATCATTTGACCTGCCGAGAAGAAAGAAAAAACAGGCGTTGCCATAAAAGAACAAATGGCCCAACTTATCAATACCTACAAAATCTTTGAAACTAAATTTGGGTAAGCTGTTGGCCGGAACCAAAGACAGCAACACAATGGCTACTGTAAATGACCAGGCAATTTTTAATGCGTATTTTCTGATTTTTATAAAGTGCGCAAGCAAGGCAATATTTATTTGCCCAACAAGGATTTATAGGCTGCGGCATCCATTAATTCATCCAATTCAGATGGATTGGTCAATTGAATTTTTACAATCCAGCCCTTACCAAAAGCATCGGAATTAATTAAAGTAGGATCGTTTCCTTCTTTTTCATCGAGGTCCGGATTAAATTCCAATATTTTACCACTCACCGGCATAAAAAGATCAGAGGTAGTTTTAACAGCCTCTACAGTTCCAAAAATTTCATCCTTTGGAACTTCTTCACCTACAGTATCCACTTCGACATATACGATGTCACCTAATTCGGATTGGGCGAAATCAGAGATTCCTACATAAGAGATATCGCCTTCCACTCTTACCCATTCGTGTTCTTTGGTGTAGCGGACATTTTCAGGAAATTGCATGATGGTTATGTTTTAGTTTGAAGAATTTTGAATAAACTTTTGAATTTCCTCAGTGGTGAGGGATTTTGGTCTCTCCAATGGTAAATTAAGTGCTCTGTCCCAACAAAGCTGAGCAAGTACACCCAATGCACGGGATACGCCGAACATCACAGTATAAAAATTATGTTCCTTGATGTTAAAATGCTCTAACAGAGCGCCTGAATGGGCATCCACATTAGGCCAAGGATTTTTAATTTTACCGATGCTGCCAAGTATAGGTGGTACCACTTCGAAAACATTCCAGACAATTTTTACCATGGGATCGTCTGCGCAGTATTCTGCAGCAAATTCTTTCTGTGCAGTAAATCTTGGATCCGGCATTCGCAACACGGCGTGGCCGTAACCCGGTACTACGATTCCCTGGGCAAGTGTTTTCTTAACGTAGTCTGCAATTTGTTCTTTGGTAGGCTCATTGGTTCCCAAATCCCGGATCATGTCATAGATCCAATCCATCACTTCCTGATTGGCAAGACCATGCAGGGGACCTGCAAGAGCATTCATACCTGCTGATAGCGAAAGGTAAGGATCGCTCAAGGTGGAACCTACCAGGTGAACTGTATGAGCAGAGGCATTACCCCCTTCATGGTCTGCATGAATGGTGAGGTATAATCTCATCAGATCTTTAAAAACAGGAGATTCAACGCCCATCATGTGGGCAAAATTCGCACTCCAGTCCATGCTTCTGTCCGGATATAGGAATTCGCCTTTAAAAAATACTTTTCTGTAAATGTAGGCTGCCACAATAGGAACCCTGGAGATCAGGTTCATGGCATCTTCGTACATATATTCCCAGTAGGAAGATTTAGAGACTCCCTCCTCATATTTATGAGCAAAAATACTGTCGCATTGCATGGCCATAATGGCGATGCTGAATTGAGTCATTGGATGGATGCTATTGTCCAGGTGATCAATTGAGTGGATCACATGATCGGGAACCTCAGACCTTCTCATCCATTCACGGCTGAGCCATCTCACGTCGTCGTCCGTAGGAATTTCTCCGGTCATCATCAACCAGAACAATCCTTCAGGAAGTGGTTCTTTAGCGCCATCAATACATGGAAGCTTTTCTCTTAACTCAGGAATGGAATATCCCCTAAATCGGATGCCCTCCTGGGCGTCCAATGAAGAAGTCTCCCAAATCATGGATTTGATACCACGCATCCCTCCGTAAACCTGTTCGATTTGAACCTGGTCTATCACTTTGGTGCCGTGCTCCTTTAAAATTGTCTTGATCTCTTCAGATGCAACGGTAAACTTTGCCTTAAATAACTCTTTTAGCCTGTCCATAGGACTCAATAATTCTGGTAAATCTATTTTCAAAAAAACGTCTGCAAAACTATAATTTTTTATTCCAAACCAAATAAATTTTGGTTCATTAACAAGATGTTAGCGCGGAGGGTTTAAAAAATCGCTATTTGACCTGATTTTTATTCAAAAGTCATATGTAGGTTAATGATTATTTAATCCCCGGTATGAATCCATAAAAAAGCTAACTTTGCCCACCATTTAATATCAAAATCAGGTATTATGAACCTTCAAGGTATCCTACCCAAGCAGGCTTCAATAGAGTCTTCCGGGGTCCAATGCAAGAAAACAGTCTTTGCCAACCTCAGCCCGGCCGAGTTAGTGCAAATCAGTTTGGACCGCCAGTTGGCAGTTTTAAGTGATCAGGGAGCACTGGTGGTGAAAACCGGAAAATTTACAGGACGTTCACCGGAAGATAAGTTTACCGTTGACAATGAGATAACCCACCACAGCGTTGATTGGAACAAGTTCAATAAAGCATTTCCGGAAGACAAATTTAACTTTCTCTATAAGGACTTGGTTTCTTACCTGGAAGACCGCGATATTTTCGTTCAGGATAATTTTGCTTGTGCAGATCCTGAATATCGCATTGGAGTTCGCGTCATTGCAGAGATCCCCTGGAGCGCTCAGTTTGCCGGCAATATGTTCATCAGACCTAAGGCCGGTGAATTAGATCATTTTGTACCGGATTGGACCATCTATTGTGCACCGGGATTTCACGCGGAGGTGGAACTTCACGGCACACGTCAGGAAAATTTCAGCATCATTGATTTCAAATCAAGGAGAATACTCATCGGCGGTTCTGCCTACACCGGAGAAATTAAAAAATCCATTTTCACCATCCTTAATTTCATACTCCCTCACGACAAAGGTGTGTTGTCCATGCACTGTTCAGCCAACAAAGGTAAGGAGGGAGACACCACCATTTTCTTTGGCTTAAGTGGTACGGGTAAGACAACCTTGTCCGCAGATCCTGAGCGAAGTCTGATCGGTGATGATGAACATGGATGGAGTGACAAAGGCGTTTTTAATTTTGAAGGAGGATGTTATGCTAAATGCATAGACCTTACCGAAGAAAAAGAGCCGGATATCTACCGGGCCATTAAGCCCGAAGCCATTCTGGAGAATATTGTATTTCACGAGGGAACCAACATACCCGATTTCAGCAAGGCACACATCACAGAAAATACCAGAGTATCCTATCCTCTGGGGCATATCAGAAATTCGTTGATCCCCTCCATAGGTGGCCATCCCAAAAACATCTTTTTTCTGACCTGTGATGCCTATGGCATTTTGCCTCCGATCTCCAGGCTTACCAAGGCTCAGGCCATGTACCATTTCATTTCCGGCTATACTGCAAAGGTAGCCGGGACTGAAGCCGGAGTTACGGAACCAAAAGCAACTTTCTCTGCTTGCTTTGGTGCTCCATTTTTACCCCTTCATCCTACCTTTTATGCAGAGATGTTGGGCGAGAAAATCGAAAAACACAATCCCCACATTTGGTTGATCAATACCGGTTGGACCGGTGGACCCTATGGCGTTGGATCCAGAATGAAGCTATCCTACACACGTGCCATGATCACCGCGGCACTGAAGGGTGAGTTGGATCATTTGTCCTACGACACCCACGGAATTTTTGGCTTGCATTATCCAAGCCATTGTCCTGGAGTACCTGCAGAAGTTTTAAATCCACGAAACACCTGGAACGATCCTGCAGAGTATGACAGGAAAGCTGCAGACCTTGCCAGAATGTTTGTGGAAAATTTCAGCAAGTACAGCAGCAAGGCATCAGAAGAAATTCTGAATGCGGCACCAAGAGTGTGAGGTATCAGTTTTCTGATGTATTTTCAAGGGATAGCCTCAACATTTGTTTAAGGGAAAATTTTTAATTTATTTTCTTAGATTTATTAGTAATTTATTGTTCTACTCTAGTGGAAATAAATAACTTTAGATATATTTTGAATCTACTTAATAAATTATTATATTTGATTCTGAAGTAAATGCATTTTATTTTTTCTTTATCTGCCTTTTAGCAAAAATTAAATTAGTTAATCGACATTATTCATTCTGGTTTGCTTCAGGTAGATGTGTAGAATTAATTAAATTATACAGATTATGGATCAATGCATAGCTGAAGAATTACTAGAAGTTAATGAATCATTAGGAGCCACACTGGATTGTGAGAAGAATGAAAAATTCCTCAACAGAATTTATTTAAATCAGATACTGGGTCAAAGTCCATCAGCTTACGAGATGGATACGTTGGATAGTCTGGCAAGAAGCTGTGTAAATGAAGTCGGCAAAGCTGCTTTATGGGCACATACATTTTTACCGGATTCAGTTAATTTTTACAGGGCGCCCTTGATGTTTTGTGAAGAAACTGAGGAATTAACCACTGGAACGAATAATGATAAAAGTGGAGAGGAATTGCAACTTTATCCTGTGCCATGTCAAGATTTGATACAAGTTCATTCACAAAAAATTGATGGTGTGAACAAAGTAGCCATTGTAAATGTGGATGGGTTTGTAGTGTACGAACATTTCGTCAACCATTCAAATGTATTTGAAATGGATGTACATCATATTTTACCAGGTGTGTATTGGATAAAATTCATATGCAATAATGGCAAGACGATTATCAGAAGAATTGTGAAAGTTTAATTCAATCCTCACTCAACATTCATGAAATTTATTTTTTCTGTAGGACTTATAATGATTTTAAACTGTATTATGACAGCTCAAAAATACGATCATATATGGCTGCTGGGATATGGTTCGGAAGACCCTATGTATGTCCCAAAATTTGGTTTTTCCTTTTTGAAATTTGGGGCAAATTCTTTAGAAATAGAATATCAACTTAAAGGAAATGAAAGAGCAGACAATTGGTTAAATTATGTAAACGTAAGTAATCAAGAAGGAGAGTTTGCATTTTACACCAATGGGGCTTGTGTATTTAATAGAAATCACGAGGTGATGGTAAATGGAGATACTCTTAATCCTGGGAGTATCTGGAACGGGTATGAGGGATATACATATCCTGTACAAAATGGATCAATCGTGCTTCCGCATCCCGCTGACGATCAAAAATTCGTAATCATTCATAAAGGATTAAAGCTAGGGGGAACGGTTAAGGAGGGATATAATTATTCCGATGTCTTGTACTATTCCATCGTGGACATGACTTTGGAGGGTGGATTGGGGGCTGTTACAACCAAGAACCGGGTGCTTATCCGGGATACCTTAAACAAAAGCCAGACTGCTGCGTGCAGACATGCCAATGGTCGGGATTGGTGGATACCCATCCGTCATGGTGTGTACAACCTGTACTACCTATTTTTGCTGGATCCTTCAGGTATTCATCTGCATCATCAGCAAGCCATAGGTTTGGCAGGTCCCGGACCGGGCGATACCTTTAATGGCAATGCCTGCTTTAGTCCGGATGGCACAAAATATGCGAGTTGTTTGCGAGAAGACCATGCCCAGATATTTGATTTTGACAGATGTACAGGATGGTTCAGCAATCCTGTACATCTTTATCCCCGGGACAGCATGAATTATGCGACGAGTGTATGCTTTTCCCCCAACAGTCGCTTTTTATATTTCAATGATGTGTACCGATTGTGGCAATATGATTTGAGTAAAAGATACATTCAGGAAAGCGAAGTTCTGGTAGCGGTATGGGATACTTTTTATTTCCAGGATATGTTTGGCACTGCATTTTTTCAGACAAGGTTGGCGCCGGATGATAGAATTTATATGTCTATTTTTGGCAGTTCCAACATCTACCTGCACAGGGTCAATCGACCGGATGAAAAAGGAAAAGCATGTAATTTTATACAAAGAGATGTAGCGCTTCCAAATTATCATTCGGGTATCTTGCCTTATTTTCCTAATTTTAAATTAGGCCCCATGGTCGGAACCTCCTGCGACAGTTTGTACAGAGTGGACCTCGGTAAATCATTTTTGGTAAGCCCGAATCCGGTACGGGAATATTTGCACATTGAATTTTTATACGAGTATCCATTCAGGATTAATTATGAGTTTGAATTGTTTAATCTGCAAGGTGTCCGCACATTCTACAAAGAGCTGGACAATTCCACCAGGACACATCAAGTACCCACAGAACAAATACCTGATGGCATGTATCTGTATCGGATTGTTTCGGAAGGCGTGACTTACCAATCCGGTAAGATCTTCAAAGGCTGAGTATTTTCTGTATGGGTCCAGATGAAGGAATATTCTATCCTTAACAGTTTGGTTTAGTCAATTGGAAAAAATTACATTAGGCTAAGTACTCATGTATAAAGGCACTGTCCCTCAATCATAATGTTGAAAATCAGGAGATTGTATCGTTTTGGTCATGATTTTTGGTGCTTTCTAAGTATTTTTGCTTTTTAAGTCGACCATCCATGAAATCCGGCCATTTCTTAAGTCACTGTTTGTTTTTTTTATTTTTGTTGATTTCCTGCAAACAAGGGAATCAATCCGGACCTGCCGGCATGCGATTCACCAAAATGGAAGCGGGGCAGACGGGCATTTTGTTTAACAACAGCATTCAGGAAACCATAAACGAGAACATTTACTATTCTGCTTATATGTTTAATGGGGGTGGCGTTGCCATAGCAGATTTCAACAACGATGGCAAGCAGGATTTGTACTTCACAGGAAATCAAGTGGCCGATAAACTCTACCTCAACAAGGGGGATTTCAGATTTGAAGATATTTCTGAGTCTTCCGGAATTTCAAAATTTAAAGGTTGGAAAAATGGCGTGAGTGTAGTAGATATCAATGCTGATGGTTGGATGGACATTTATGTGTGCAGGGGAGATCATTTTCAGGACCCGATAGAAAATACAAATTTATTGTTCATCAATCAGGGCGATTTAACTTTTATCGAAAGCGCCGCAAGCTATGGGATAGAAAACAATGGTTACGCCATCGCCTCTGTTTTTTTTGACATGGACAACGATCATGATTTGGATCTGTATGTCACCAATCGTCCGGAGCGATTCAATAAAACTTTTGCACAGTTTGAAGCAGAGAAAAATGTGAACAGCTCACTTTCCCGACACCGACTTTACCGCAATGAAGGGAATGGTAAATTTTCGGACATCTCATCTGCTGCAGGTATTCATCCCAATTTCGGTTACGGACTGAATGTAATTGCAGGAGATTTTAATCAGGATGGATTTCAGGATCTTTATGTCTGCAATGATTTCCGCTGGCCGGATTTTTATTTTGTCAATCAGAAAAACGGCACCTTTAAAGAATCCATCAATGAATTTTCCAATCACATTTCGTTCAGTTCGATGGGCGCCGATGCAGGCGATGTGAACAACGATGGACTGGAAGATCTTATGGTCCTTGAAATGAGACCGGAGGATTATAAAAGATCCAAGACTTCCATGCCTGCCATGAATCCTGCGGTGTACGATACAATGAGTCGTTTGAACATGCATGTACAATACATGCACAACACCTTGCAATTAAATCGTGGCAACGGATTTTTCTCCGACATCGCACAGATGACCGGACTTGACAAGACAGATTGGTCCTGGGCACCTTTGATGGTTGATTTTGACCATGATGGCCTGCGCGACATTTACATTACCAATGGTTTCCGGCGTGACTTGAACGATCAGGATGGTGATAAAATCGTGGATGCACTTATTCAAAAGGGTGAAAAATTTAATACGGTGGAAGAATTGTTCAGTCACTTTCCTACGGTTAAAATTGTGAATTATATGTTTCACAATGAAGGCAATCTTCATTTTAAAAAAGTGATGAAGGAATGGGGAATGGATGAACCTTCCTATTCCAACGGTGCTGCAGCAGGGGATCTGGACAACGATGGGGATGTGGATCTGGTGGTCAATAATCTGGACGGCACTCCTTTTGTTTATCGCAATGATTTGAAGGGTGATCAACATTATCTGAGGATTCAATGCGAAGGGCCCTCCACAAATGCACAAGGAATTGGCGCAAAAATAAATCTTCAAATAAAAGAAAAAGTATTCGGTGCAGAAATGCGTACCACCCGTGGATATCTCTCCACCAGTGAAGCCTTTGTACATTTTGGTTTGGGAAATGAAAATTCAGTAGATCAGTTGGAGATCATTTGGCCTGATGGGCGGATGGAAAAATTGAAAAATGTTAAAGTAGACCGGGTACTAAAACTGAAGTATAAGAATGCCAAAGAAAAATTTGTTTTCAATCATAATATCAAAAGTCTTTTTAAAGAAAAAACCATGGAGCTCATCCAACCTGTTTTTAAGCATCAGGAGAACGAGTTTAATGACTACCGCACACAAATACTCTTGCCACAACGCATGAGCAGACTGGGGCCATTCATGGCCGTCGGGGATGTAAATGCAGACGGTCGCGAAGATTTTTTTATTGGCGGTGCAAAAGGCCAGGCAGGAGCCTTGTATGTGCAGTCTGTTGATGGAAATTTTTCACAAAGTTCTCAGCCGGCATTAGCATCCGATCAGGCGTATGAAGATATGGCTGCTTTATTTTTTGATGCCGATGGCGACAAGGATTCGGATCTTTATGTAGTGTCAGGGGGCAGTGAATCTCCGGAAGGAAATGCTTATCAGGATAGATTGTATTTGAATAATGGAAAAGGGAATTTTAATGCCTCCAAAAATCTTCCTGCCATTTCATCCTCAGGTTCCTGTGTGGTGGCCGGAGATTTTGATGGGGACGGTGATCTTGATTTATTCAGGGCAGGGCGATTAGTTCCTAACCAATATCCTATGGCTCCCGAAAGTTATATCCTGATCAATTCCGGAAACGGAAACTTCATGAATCGTACCCAGGAATTTGCACCCGGATTAAAAAAAGCAGGGATGATTACCAGTGCTGTATGGTGTGATGTGAACGGTGATAAAAAAAATGAATTAGTGATTGCTGGTGAATGGATGCCCATACAGATATGGGAATTTTCAAATGGACAATTTCAATTGGCATCCGCTGAAAAATATCAGTTACAAAATACGGAAGGTTGGTGGAATAAGTTGGTGGCAGAAGACATAGATGGCGATGGTGATGTGGATTTGTTGTGTGGAAATCTGGGTGAAAATTATAAGTTTCATGCCTCTCAGGAAAAACCTTTTTCTGTCTATGCGATGGATTTTGATGGAAATAAAACCATGGACATTGTGCTGGCAAAATTTGATGGTGACCGCATGGTACCTGTGCGTGGAAAGCAGTGCAGTTCTGAGCAGATGCCTTTTATCTCAAAAAAATTTCCCAGCTTTCATCAATATGCTGATGCAACTTTGGAGGACATCTACGGAGAAAATCTAAAAAAAGCCATGCATTTACAGGCAAAGGAATTTAGTTCCATAATACTCATGAATCAAGGAGGAAAATTTGAGCGACTGTCATTGCCTGTGGAAGCACAATTTTCTGCAGTTAATGGCATCGTGACCGGAGATTTTGATGGCGACGCAGTAAAAGATTTGCTACTTGCAGGCAACCAGTTTGACACAGAGGTAGAAACGACTCCGGCAGATGCATCCATCGGATTGCTGTTGTTGCAAAAAAGTGGAAAATTTATACCACAGACGGTTTTGAATTCAGGTGTATTTTTAAAAAACAATGTACGCGATGTACAAAAAATTAAAGTGAATGGACAGGATATGATATTGGTTGCCAACAACCATGGCAACCTTCAGGTACTGGCTAAAAACAATTAGAAAAATGATCAGGTTAAATACATTAATTATTTGTGCTTTGGTTACAGCTTTTGCAATGAGCATCCCCTCTTGCAACCAGAAAAAAAGCAGTCCCTCAGGCCCCTTATTTGAATTGGTGGATCCTCAAAAATCAGGTGTATTGTTTGAGAATAAATTATTCGAATATGCAGAAGAGCATATCTTTAATTTCAACTATCTATACAATGGCGCAGGTGTAGGTCTGGGTGACATCAACAATGATGGTTTGCTGGATATTTATTTTACCGCCAATCGTGCCAAGGATAAATTATACCTGAACAAGGGAAATTTTAAATTTGAAGACATTTCTGAATCTTCCGGTATTTCAGCTTTCAGTGGATGGAGAAGCGGGGTGGCCATGGCGGATGTAAACGGAGATGGCTTGCTGGATATTTATGTCTGTCGTGGAGGTTTTAAAAATGAACCAACCAATAATGCCAATCTGCTTTTTATAAATAAGGGCAACAATAAATTTTCTGAAGAAGGTTCCCGATATGGAATTGCGGATATAGGATTTTCGATAGCGGCCTCTTTCTTTGATTACGACAAGGACAATGATTTGGATTTAATTGTGACCAACCGTCCTGAAAAATTCTACCTGAACATCGATCAGGTGATGGAGGGAAAAAAGAATGGAAGTTTGCTGAGCAGAAATAATTTGTATCGCAACAACGGTGACAATACCTTCAGCATGGTTACAGAAGAAGCCGGTCTTACAGGAGGATTCGGTTATGGACTCAGCGTGACCACTGGAGATCTCGATCAGGATGGAGATGAGGATATTTACATTTCGAATGACTTTGTCGAAAACGATTACTACTACCAGAACCAGGGGAATGGAACTTTTAAAGAAGCCATCAAGGACATCGTAAGACATACCGCTTATTATGCGATGGGAACAGATTTTGGAGATGTAAACAATGATGGTTGGGAAGATATTTTCAATGTGGAGATGCGTCCGGAGGATTATAAGAGGTCCAAGACTTCAATGCCAGTCATGAATGCAAAACTT